>JBDTVL010000083.1:0-7884 GCA_040007215.1 Flavitalea sp. | reverse complement strand
ATCTTCTTTATCATTCTTTCCAATTACTTCGCCATCCTCGCCCCACAACTTACCGGCTATATCTTTGACCTGCTTCAGCAAACCATCGGTGTTGCCGGCGTAAAAACAAAAACCGCTAACTATGATCCGCTGGTCAGTTTGTTTATCGGCGAACTTAAAAACTACCAGCTCAGTTTCATCGGCAGCGTTACCCTGTTCAGCGTAGCTATCCTGGTATTTGCCCTGCTCAGCGGATTTTTCTTATTCCTGATGCGGCAAACCATTATCGTGATGAGCCGCCATATTGAGTTTGACCAGAAAAATGAAGTGTTCCGGCATTACCTGAAACTCGATACCAACTTCTATAAAACACACAGTACCGGCGACCTGATGAGCCGTATATCTGAAGATGTCAGCCGCGTGCGTATGTATACAGGACCAGCTGTGATGTACCTGGTTAACCTTGTATTTCGTATCTCTTTCTGCCTGTTTTATATGATCCGGAAAGACTGGGAGCTGACCCTGTATGTGCTTTCTCCGCTTCCCGTTCTGGCGCTCACCATCTACCTGGTCAATACCGTTATTCATAAAAAAAGCGAGCGGATCCAGGCGCTGTTATCCGATCTCACTACCAATGCGCAGGAATCGTACAGCGGCATCCGCGTGATCAAATCATTTGTACAGGAAAAAGCCATGCTGGGTTTCTTCGATAAAAACAGCGAAGACTATAAAAATAACGCCATTAGCCTGGCTAAACTCGAAGCGGTATATTTCCCCGCTATGTCTTTATTAATAGGATTAAGCACCCTGCTCACCATCATGATCGGCGGTTTATATGCCATTCATGGGCGACCGGGCATGACCGTTGGATCTATCGCCGAGTTCGTCATGTATATCAATATGCTCACTTTCCCTGTTAGCGCTATTGGCTGGACAGCCAGCATGATCCAGCGCGCAGCAGCCTCTCAGAAACGGGTGAACGAATTCCTGAACACTAAACCAGTGATCATAAACCCAACGGCAGGAATAGCCAGGCCGCTTGAGGGCAATATCGTTTTCGATAAAGTGAATTTTGTTTATCCCAATACCGGTATCCACGCCCTGAAGAATTTCAGTCTCGATATAAAAAAGGGACAGAAGATCGCCATTATCGGGCATACTGGCAGCGGTAAAACCACCATCGCACAGTTGATGTTGCGACTTTATGATTGCTCCGAAGGAGAAATTCGAATAGACAATACCGATATTAAAACCCTCGACCTCACCAACCTGCGCAGGGAGATCAGTTATGTTCCGCAGGATGTATTCCTCTTCAGCGATACCATCGCTAATAATATTATGTTTGGAGTAGATAATGTTTCCCGGGAACTGGTAGAACAGGCCGCCAGGTATGCCAGTATCGAAAAAGAGATTCTCGGTTTCCAGGAAAAATTTGAAACGATGCTGGGGGAAAGAGGCGTAACGCTAAGCGGCGGACAAAAACAAAGAATATCCATCGCCCGCGCCCTGATCAAGGATCCCCAGGTAATTATTTTCGATGACTGCCTCAGTGCAGTAGATACCCGCACCGAAAAAGATATCCTAACTAACCTCACCCGTTACCTGAACCAAAAAACGGCTATCATAATCACTCACCGGATACTTCCTTTTTTCGATTTCGATAAGATCATTGTGCTGGAGGAAGGAACCATTATTGAACAGGGAACCCATGAACAACTGCTGGCTATGAATGGCTATTATACTTTCCTTTCTAATAGGCAAAGCCAGGAAAATGAGGGGGAATACGTTAAAGAAGATTCCTGATCCTGCAAATATTATGTAATTAATACACGATAACTGCATTTATTACATACTGTGTTATACGTTCATATCGCTTTGAACCGTAATAATTAAACATTTTGCCGATTCGAAAACAATATTATATTTGTAAAGACTAAAATCAACCGAAACTATTTATCTGAAAAAAAAATTATTTGACTGTGGCGTACGAAAACAATGAAAAAAGAATGGAAAGCGTGTATAGCAAACGCATCAGAGCTGGAAAAAGAAGAACATACTTCTTTGATGTAAGAGCTACACGCGGCAATGATTATTATATCACCATTACAGAAAGCCGTAAGAAATTCAATGAAGACGGCTATGACAGGCACAAGATCTTTTTGTATAAGGAAGACTTCAATAAGTTCCTTAAGGCGTTGACAGAAGCTGTTGACTATGTGAAAACTGATCTTATGCCTGATTTTGATTTTGACGCTTACAACCACGACCAGATCGCTGAAGAGAATGGTGAAATGGAAGAACAGCATTCATCTGGAAGAATAGCAGAAGCTGTTCCAGTTGAAATATCAGCGGCGCCTGTTGAAGAAGAACATGTAGTTGCTCCTGTTGTTTCTATTGAAGGTCCCTCTGCTACGGAAGAAGTAGATAAATGGTAAATTAAACTTCTCTTTATAGTATTCAAGGCTGCTTAGTTGCAGCCTTTTTTTATTGCCGGATTATTTGTCCGGGCGCTTAAAAGGAAACCGGCTACTCCAGTTTTATGGTTGCTGATTTAACCCTTTTATGTGCGGCATTGAACAGGCTGAGATGATAAATGCCCTTGTTCTGCCCCGATACCGGCAATTTTTCTACATGGCTATTGCCATTTACCTGGAATTCCTTTTCCATGATCACTTGTCCCAGTGAATTGTACAGTATAGCGGTAAACCTGCCGGGGTTTTCATGATCGATCTCCACATTGATGGTATTCACCGCCGGGTTAGGGAATATATTGATTTCCGGCTCAGCTTTACGATTAAGCAGGATCACCCTGGAATATTGCGTAGACCCATCTGCGTTAGTAGCCGCCAGGCGGTAATAATTATTGCCGGTTAACGGTTGCTGGTCGGCATAACTGCTTTTTTTCTGCAGATCAGGATCTGATATCGTGGCAACAGACAAAAACCTGATACCGTCGGCGCTCCTTTCGAGCTCCATACTTTTGAGGTTCCCGGTAAAATCGGCTGTCCACCATAACAGGTTATGATCGGGCATAATTTTTCCGGTAAAAGAGGTGATTTTCAGGGGAAGAACAGATCCGGAAAAAGTAAGGTTGAAAGCGGCTTTGGTATTTTCTACGCCGTCTACAACAATCAGGTAATTGGTATTGGCCTGCAAGCCGGATACTGAGGGCAGCACGCCATCAGCCTGGAAAATAATATAAGCAAGAGGAGTGGGGTAAGCGGCGCCTCCTGGGCAACTGCTAAGCTGGTATAAGGATAACTGCACGCCAGTTACCGGGATCGATGGGGTAAAAGGCGTACACGCCGATTGTGCCGCAGGTGTGGTGGCATAACCTGTTACCTCCAGCGACAGCGCTCCGGCGTTATTGGTCCTGAGCGCATAATATGCGGTATTGGTAACGCCAGTGCCTGTTCCATCGGTGGTGAATTGTTTATAAGAAGGATCTATAAATTTATTGCTGGTGGCATGTGCCAGGTCTAAATGGATGGTTGTAAACTCGGGAGTGGTGGTTACCGGAAAGCTTGACGGGCATTCATCCAGCGGTTCCGATATAGTGGCCAGCGGCGTCATTTCTGCAAATCCCGGAGGAACGCAGGCGCCATAGGTATTTCCCTGAGGGGTGATGGAATAAGCGGCCCCAAGCGCTGCGGCATAATCAAGACTGGTTCTTTTAAAATTAAGATTGGTGGCATAGTGCATCACTTTTCCAGGGTTTCTTTTATCGAGGGGATCTGATCCCGACTGGCCCGGATCATAGATATGCGCCAGGTTGGCGGCATGTCCGAGTTCGTGCAGCAATACCGATTCAAGATCCACTTCTGCATTGTAGCTGGTAGCAAATGGTGGACAGGGCCCGATAGTAAATCCGGTTGTACCCGACGAATAACCTACGTTTCGTATCACGATATCAAATCCTGTTTTGACCAGTTGATTATTGGGAACGTCTTCTGTACATATTCCTGCAAAAGAATAACAGGTGGCCAGTACGCCTGCGGCCAAAGGAGGAAGCCCGGTGCCTGCATTGTCAAACATCACCATCTCTATACCATCATCACCAACTGCTTGCGTGGCGCCTGCCCCGCCTTCGTTGAAATTAAGTCCTGCTCCTTCTTTCCAGGTGGTCAGGGCCCGCTGGAATGTAGCTTTTCCTGGATGCGTATCTAGATCAATGCCGCTGTTGGCGGTATTATTGGAATAATAAATGGTATACCCGCCAAGCCCATCCCAATCTACCAGGTTCATTTCCTTGATAACATTATAGGGCGCGCCAAAATAAGGACCAAATACACTATAGGTTACCGTTAGATTAGAAGGTGATGCTGCCAGCGTTCCGCTATTGTCTCTTACGCTGAACGATCCTGAGCCGGCCTTGGTGGGCACTCTCATTCTGATCTCCGTATCGGTCCAGGAAAGGAAATAAGGCTGGTTATAAGCAAATACCGCAGGAGTGGAATTTATGGCATTATCGGCATCGTCAAAAAGTACAGCCGCAGATCCTCCGGGCGTAGCGCCAAAACCGGTTCCATTAATGGTTAAAATATTATTAGTTGGGTCGAGATAGGTTCCAGCCGTTACTGTTGCAGGACTAAAAGAAGTGATCACCGGCGCCATTACTTCCTGCGTTGCATTTTTGTAATCATGTTCGCTGGCGTCTGCCAGTTGGGTAGGGGAAGGTATTTTTTTAATGTCTGTTAACTTGCCCGCTTTCTTTTTAAGCTCTTTGTACAGATCTCTATTAATGTTTTTGTAATCGGCAAATGGAGCGCTGGCTATTCCGCTAGACAGATCATATTTCAGAAAGCCCTGCGAGCTGGCATAAATATCGAAAGCTTTTAATTTATTCGGCTGGCAAAAAAATACGCCTATATCATCAATGTCCAGTTTAAGCTGGTGACTGGCCTCCATATAATGACCATCTATAAAACCGCCAATGGTGGTCACTTCGATAGAATTTTTGTGAAGATCGCCTTTAAAAATCTTGTATACTTCCACCTGGCTGGTGGTTAAGATGATGGTATGTTTTGCATTCCAGGAGCTTGTTTGCGATAATACCTTTCCTTCTACGATCAGCGAAGAGTACCTGATCTTTTCCTCCATGGTAACCTTATATAAGCTTTGCGACCGGGCAATAACCGAACATAAAGCGATGAGCGCCAGTAGGAAGCCGCGTAGAGTGGCCGTTTTATTCATAGGATATCGGTATCTATAACAGGGAAAGTTACGCTATGCGTTTAATATATCCCGGCCATGAACAAAACGCCGTTTAAAACCTAAAAATTGCATAGAAACAGAAAACCGGGAATAATCAATTATTGCGCATGTTCTTATACTCGTTAATGAGCCCATTGGTGGAACTATCGTGACCGCTTATGCGCTCTTTACCAGGTAGTTCGGGTAAAATTTTATTAGCGAGCTGCTTACCCAGTTCAACGCCCCATTGGTCGAAGCTGAAGATATTCCAGATAATGCCCTGTACAAATATTTTATGCTCGTACATGGCAATGAGCTGCCCCAGTGTAAAAGGCGTTATTTCTTTAATCAGTATAGAATTGGTGGGACGGTTGCCGCTGAATACTTTATAAGGAATAGCAAACTGGTCGGATTCGCCTTTTTTCCCTGATTTTTCCATCTCTGCCTTCACTTCTTCTACAGTTTTTCCATTCATCAGGGCTTCTGTCTGCGCAAAGAAATTGGATAGTAGTTTTATATGATGGTCGCCGGTTACATTATGACTGTTAGCCGGCGCCAGGAAATCGCAGGGTATGAGGATTGTTCCCTGGTGGATGAGCTGGTAAAAAGCATGCTGGCCATTCGTGCCGGGCTCTCCCCATATTACTGGTCCTGTGGCATAGGTAACGGGCTTGCCATTTCGCCCCACGCTTTTTCCATTGCTTTCCATATTTCCCTGCTGGAAATAAGCGGCAAATCGATGAAGATACTGATCATAAGGAAGTATTGCCTCTGTTTGCGAGCCGAAGAAATCGGTATACCAGAGTCCTATCAAGGCCAGTATAACGGGAATATTTTTATCGAAAGAAGTATTGCGGAAATGCTGATCCATACTGTGGGCGCCTTTCAGCAGCGTTTCAAAATTTTCATAGCCGATCGTAAGCGCTATGGAAAGGCCGATAGCGCTCCATAACGAATAACGGCCGCCTACCCAGTCCCAGAAAACGAACATATTATTTTTATCTATCCCGAATTTCACAACGTCCTGCTCATTGGTAGAGAGGGCGGCAAAATGTTTGGCTATATCCGCTTCGGCGCCAAATTGCAGGAACCAGTTACGTGCGGTATGTGCATTGGTCATGGTTTCCTGGGTAGTGAAAGTTTTCGAAGCCACCAGGAAAAGCGTTTCTTCGGCATTGACTTTCTTCAGCGTTTCCGTGATATGTGTGCCATCTACATTGGAAACAAAATAAGTTTCAATACCGGGTATCCAGTAAGGTTTCAGGGCTTCGGTAACCATAAAAGGACCGAGATCGCTGCCGCCAATACCGATATTGACAATATATTTTATTTTTTTACCGGTGTATCCCTTCCATTCGCCGCTATGTATTTTGGCGCAGAATGTTTTCATGTGTGCATTAACGCTATGCACCTGTGGCATGATATCTTTTTCATTGATGAATACCGGATTTCCCGAGAAATTTCTCAATGCGGTATGTAAAACTTCGCGTCCTTCCGTCTGGTTGATCTTTTTACCGGTGAACATATCTTCAATGGCTTCCGGCACGCCGCATTCCTTTGCCAGGTCCTGCAGTAGGGAAAGCGTTTCTGCGTTGATGATATTCTTGGAGTAGTCGACCAGTATATCGCCTTCGGTAATGAAAAATTTATTGAACCGTTCCGTATCGGCGCTAAACAGGTTCCGGAGATGCCAGGTCTTCGCCTGCTGATAATGGGCAGTGAGTAATGCCCATGCTTTGGTTTGATCTGGTTGTATGGAAGGAAGCATATATAATAAATAAGGACAGGGTGAATGAAATCAGTAAGCCATTTTCTCTTCTTTGAACGCTTCGCGGGGCTTCAGTCCAAGCATATTGAACATCGCCATATCCTCATCAAAACTGGGATTAGGCGTTGTTAATAATTTTTCGCCGGCAAAGATGGAATTGGCGCCTGCCATAAAGCAGAAAGCCTGTTCACTAATGCTCATCTGCGCGCGGCCGGCGCTAAGCCTTACCATAGTAGCGGGCATGAGTATGCGCGCAGTAGCGATCATGCGTACCATATCCCAGGTATCAACGCGCGGCTGGTCGCCCAATGGAGTTCCCTTGATCGGGACCAGTGCATTGATAGGTACGCTATCGGGATGTTCGGGCAGCGTGGCCAGGGTATGCAGCATTTTCATCCTGTCTGCATGTTTTTCTCCCAACCCGATGATGCCTCCGCAGCATACGGTTACCCCGGCTTTACGCACATTATCGAGGGTTTGTAAACGATCGTCATAAGTGCGGGTAGTGATGATCTCGTCGTAATATTCAGAAGAGGTATCAAGGTTATGGTTATAGGCGTAGAGACCGGCATCGGCAAGACGCGAAGCCTGGTGTTCGGTAAGCATACCCAGCGTGCAGCATACCTCCATACCCATTTCATTAACGCCTTTCACCATATCGATCACCTTATCGAAATCGCGGTTATCCCGCACTTCTCTCCAGGCTGCGCCCATACAGAAACGGGTGGATCCCGCTTCCCTGGCTTTTTTCGCATACTCGAGCACTTCTTCTTTTTTCATCATCGCCTGTACTTCCACACCTGTATTGTATCGGGCAGCCTGCGGGCAATAGGCGCAGTCTTCCGAGCAACCGCCCGTTTTAATAGATAGCAGCGTGCATACCTGAACTTCGCCCGTATCATTATACTGACGATGAATCACGGCTGCCTGGTGCACCAGTTCCA
>JBDTVL010000082.1:0-7890 GCA_040007215.1 Flavitalea sp. | reverse complement strand
AATTTTACAAAAGTGTACCGGTTGCCGGCTTCGAGTTGGGTGGACTGAGGGGTGGATTGAAAATAACCGACAATAAATTTTCCATCGTTAAAGAGGAGTTTAGCCGGCGCTTCAGTAACGGCGTATACACCCGGATATCGGGGATTCATTATAGCGCCGATCATTTCGCCGGTCATGCCCAGCCGCTTGACTCGTTGCGCATAATTTTCGGTATAGCTTGCTTTGGTCGAATCCGAAAGATAAGATCCCCCAATCATGTTCCTGACTGCCTCCCCCTTTCCCAATAATTGTGTGATGATCAGGTTAGCCCGGCGCGGAGGAATACCGATCCTGTCCGCCAGTGTCCTGAATTCCGCCTGTCCGAAATAACCATAACGGCGATAATATTCGCCATCGGTGTCGTCTTTGTACAGGTCCAATGCAGTATCCGATTCGAGTGGTGTGTGCAGCGCCGTACTCATGAGGTCATACGCCGGGGTTAATATATAGTCGCTCATGGCAGATTGAATGAGAGAAAAATTTTTCAGGTGTGCGTCTCCGTTAGCAAATAAATAATTGAACAGGACGAGGCGGAAATAATTTTCCAGCGCCGGCGGATAGGCGGCAACATAAAGACGGATGAGCGTACTGATCTCTTCATAGCTGCCGTCGTATTTGAAATGCTCGCCTGCAGTCTGCCGGCTCCTGCCGCTCAGCTGAGCCATGTCTTCCTGCAAAAATTTGCTACCGTCTGCTTTCACATCAAAGCGTCGGGTCAGGTAACCAGGCGTCCCGTCTTTAAAAAAAATCAGGGCATTGGCAGCCGTACGAATTCCAAAGACCTGGGCCGCAATCTGCATTGTCAGGTGTTCGTTCTCCGGAGCCTGGTCCGCTTCTTTAATCAGCGTAATCGGGGGGATTGGTTTAAGAATATATTGCCCTCCTTTTTCAACCAGCGCCAAGCGGTTGCCTTCCAGGCGAAGCGAATATTTTAACTGCACCCCAGAAATGGACAGATGCCTGGTCTTTTCCTGATACAAAGGCAGGTTGTCGGCTTTCGGGGGGTCCACGTCCAGTATATGACTCACCTTGGCTCCGTTAAAGAGGAGTTTACGGCAGCTGGCACAAAAGCTATCGTCATGATCTTTATAGCAACCTGGACATTTATTCATTCGGGTATTTCTTGTACAGTAATTCCTCCAATAGTATCCTCCGCTGCGGTTTTCAACAGCCGGGTAAAGTCGTCGTTCTCATCGATCTTCAGAATCCGGCACTGAATCTCCTTATTGATCCCCTCGGTCAGCAGCCCCGCAAAAAAAGGAAACAGGATAGTAGCGGCATGTTCAGCCCGTGTTTTCGGAAGCGTCAGGCTAATGGACGGTTGGTCAGGATCGGCGAGGTAGCTTTCCGCATATACAAACCGGTAGTCCTCGGGGCTCCTTTTTTCCAGAATGCCTGCCAGTACGCCATTATGATAAACTTCCCCTTTCATCAGATGATTTGTTTCACACGGATCAATACTTCCAGGCCCAATACGGTTGAGATTTTCTGTAGCGTCTCTACCGAAGGGTTGCCTGTTCCGGACTCGATAAGGTGGATCGTTTTGATCGCGATTCCGCTCATACCCGCCAGGTCTTCCTGCCGGAGATTCAGGAATTCGCGCCTGAAACGTATGGATGATCCCAGTTCTTCACTAGTCATCGGAAATATATTACTGATTTTGGTAAAGATATACAAAAATGACCTAGCAATAACTTGAATCAGAAATATATTGCCGAATTACCTTACTATGGCTTGAATGCTTGCGGCAGAAAGATGATATCAGTAATATATTACCGGCTCAATTGGTGTTTGATGTACTAAGGGCTGTCCAGTTAATGGATTGTAGTCGCCGGGAAATCGTTTATTAATATAAAAATCCAAACAACCATAATGGCGCTTTAGTTCCGATACCGGTTTCTATATCATCTGCCGCCACTAGATAATGTTTGAGTGATTTAACCTGTGTTGCCGTTTTTCCTTTTCCACCTACCTCAATGGTCATACCCTTAGTAAAAAAATCGCCTTCTTCTGATGAATGCACTTCAAAGCCTGCATTTAAAAGCTGGCTCAAAAGAAAGGTTTCCCTGATATTGCTAATATCGGGTTTTTCTGTAAGCGCATAAATGAGATTGGCATTCTCAAGATATATTTTATCTGGTTTTTGTAAAGTTGAAACACCTTTACCTTGCGCCGACAAGACATTCAGTAACCGCGCATCTTTTAATTGATAAATATACTGGTATACGCTATCCCGGCTGAGATCTAGTTTCCTTGCCAGCGCCGCGATATTCGGTTTAAATGGAACAGATTCTGCAATAACGGCTAACAGTTTTTTTACTTTTATTGCAGTGCCCGCATTATAAGAAGCAATATGAGCGAGATCAGTATCTACTATAGCATTGATTACCTGCTCCAGCTTTAAAAGGTATTCATTCTCCCCTTCGGCGATGATGGGAAGATATCCATGCTGCAGATATTTTTTAAAGTGAGGAAGTGGCTGTAATCCTTTCATTACCTGCTGACTTAACAACCGATGATTATTAGCCATATCACTTATACCAGCAACGTCAAAATTTTTACCCGTGGTAAAGGAAAGATATTCACGAAAAGACAGGCCAGGCAATGAGTAGGAAATAACTCTCCGGCTAAGGTCAGCTTCGCCCCGATAAATATCCAATGCTGAAGAGGCAGAAAATATTACCCGCATTTCGGGCATTCCATCGTAGATGTTTTTTAGCTCGCGCGACCAGTTCGGGTACTTATGTACTTCATCTATAAGTAATATTCTGCCGCCCTGTTTATGCCAATCGGTGGCCGTTTCCAAAAGACTGTGGTTATAGAACCAGGTATGGTCGGCTGTTATGTAAAGGGCTGAGGAGGCGTCTTTGATGTCAAACTTCAAATGTTGAAGCATTAAAGTGGTCTTACCGGTTCCCCGGGGTCCCTTTATGCCTATCATTCGCTGCTTCCAATTGATTTTATCGTGCAGATAACGTCTGAAATGATTAGTAACTGACCGTAAAAGGCTGTCCTGGAATTCTATGAGGATATCCATAATTGTCGTTTAGGTGTTGATAAGCTAAGCTTCGTATAGTGAAGAAAACAGAGCCACTGTTTGGGCTTTAAACGAAACCAAATAATACTTCTCTGCTTCACCTCTGGGAAAAGAAGATACCGGCAAAAGGCAAATTGCCTATGAAGCAGGATGAAAATATTCACCGCGATTCAGCAGACGGGGAATTACCGGTACTGATCTTTGGTAATAAGGTCGGATTTATGTAACCGGATTTATTTTCCCAGCCATAGGCAAAACAAAAAGGAATTGCGTTCCCTTTCCTATTTCACTGGATACATTTATGGTTGTCTGGTGAAGCTCCATGATTTTTTTAACAATCGCCAGACCGATTCCCATCCCTTTTTGAGGTGATTCCACCCGTCCGGATTGTTTATAACGGTCAAAGATATACGACTGATCCTCCGCAGTTATTCCAACGCCTGTATCAGCCACCTGCACCTCTACTCCGGCTTTTCCCTGCAAAAGGCGGATAATGATGCGTCCTCCTTCCGGCGTGAACCGGAGTGCATTGTCCAGCAAGTTCTGAAATACCCTTTCCGTGAGGGCTATATCGGCAAAAACAGGCGACAGGCCCGATGGCGATTCAATATTCAAACGGATTGACTTTTCTTTGGCCTTCAACTCATACGTCATCAGTATATCGGCAGCGAGTTCGTCAAGCAGAAACTGCTCCTTCCGGACGGTAACAAGATTTGCCTCCAGTTTAGCGTACTGGAACAATTGCTCCACCAGCGCCGATAACCTCGTTGTACTGTCATGAACAATGGACAGGTATTTCTCTCTTTCAGAGGAAGACAGTTTATCCTTTTTCATTATAATCGTTTCAATATATCCCTGCGTAATGGATAGAGGCGTCCGAAGATCATGCGATACATTAGCGATCAGTTCCTGCCGGAATTTATCAGTGGCGGTTATTTTTTCGAGATTGTCCACGATCACATCTGCCATGTCATTGAATGTATTGCTAAGCATTCCAAGATTGCCTTTAACGTTTCCTTCAATCCTGGCAGAATAGTCGCCCTCTTTGAATTTTTTCACAACGCCGGCTATTTTACAGATGCTGTCGGTGATAAGAAAAAAAGTAACAATCCCTACCAGGAATGCGACCAGTAAAGCGGCAAAAAAAATATACACGCTCAGCCGGAAATAGAGATGATCATTGAGCGAGCTCAGGATCTCCCTTTGTTTTTCGCTCGACAAAACCGCATATACATATCCCGTTAATTGGCCGTTTTGCAGCACCGGCGCCGCGGAAAAAATGCTGGGCTCATTGATTTGCTTCGGGTTCACACCCAGCGGGCGTTTCTCTTTAGGCGCCACCAACCAATCTTTTACTTTTATAATATCCACCTGATGCGTCTGCACCGTTTTATCGGGAACCACATAATCAATTATCTTTCCGGTTGTATCTAACAGGTACACCTCTACGCTGGGATTAGCCACCATAGTAGAATGCATGATATCATGCGTAACCGCCGTGTCTGGTCTGCCATTTTTAAAAGGATGGGTGAAGGTGGCAAGGTGTTGGGCAATATCACCAAATAACTGCTGGTGCGCAGAGTTATAATACGATACTGAAAACCTGGAGGCAATCAGGAAAAACACCAATCCAAGGGCTATCAGAAGCGATGTAAATACTACGATTATCTTCCAGAAAAGGCGATTACCCCTGATAGTTTTTACTGACATAATTATAGGTCTTCGTTAAACCGGTAGCCAATGCCCCAGGTGGTTAAAATAAATTTCGGAGCCGACAGGTCCTTTTCAATCTTGCCGCGGAGGCGATTGATATGACTGTTTACCGTATGTTCATACCCTTCAAAATCATACCCCCAAACAAGATTCAACAAGCGCTTCCTGCTGTAACTTTTTCCCGGATTAGATGCCAGTAAGGCTATCAGTTCAAATTCCTTGGGCGATAGTTCTACCCTTGTATTGTCGAGTATAACCCTTCGTTTATCGATATCAATCTCCAGTCCGTTACAACTGATCACCGAAGCCTGGTTATAATCCTGTGATGAACTCTCCTCTTCATTCCTCCGAAAAATAACTTTCACCCTTGCAATAAACTCCCTTACGCTAAAGGGCTTGGTAAGATAGTCATCGGCTCCTGTTTCCAGTCCCATTACTTTATCGATCTCTTCTGATTTGGCGGTTAGCATCAGTATTGGCGTCTGCCGGTCAGTTTTCCTGATTTTCCGGCAGATCTCCATACCATTTAATCCGGGCAACATAATATCGAGGATCACGAGGTGGAAGTTCTCCGCCTTCGCTATTTCCAGCCCTTTTTGTCCATTGACCGCCGACACTATCGTACACCCGAGATCATTAAGATGAATGGTAAGCAGTTCAACGATGTTGAGGTCATCTTCTATTATCAATACTTTTTTGCTGTCCATAATATTAAAAGCGAAGTTGATTAATATATCTGAAGAAAGACAGGCTGTGATACTTTTGTTATAACTCTGCGACAGCTCTGGGACATCATTTGATTTTGTTTGCATTACAAATCAAAATGTAATAAAATGAAAAAGATTCTATTAAACACCATTGCGGCGATGTCAGCGTGCTTCGTACTTACAGCCTGCCATAAAGAAGGTGGAGCCAGCCAGCCCACCACCATCACGATAGAAAATGTGCTTGACAGCAAACCCCTGGTGGAATCCGGGACCTTCATGGGATCTGAAACGCCGGTTATCGTCTCCGGCAAATCAGTTTCATTTACTTTTTCTGCCGCAAAGAACCACCGGCTAACTTTTGCCACCATGTATGGCTGGAGTAATGACTTGTTTTTCGCTCCTGAAAACCCGGGTATCAGGTTATACACTGATGATGGAACGCCCATCACCGGAGATGTCAGCGACCAAATAAAACTGTGGGATAACGGCACGCGGGTAAACCAGGCGCCAGGGGCAAGTGTAACGCATCCGGGCGACGCAGAAAGCGCTTCCATGAATATTACCGAGGTCAACGGCGCCGATAGTTATGGCAATAATTACGTTCCGGTATCGCAACTGATGAAAGTATCACTGGTTTATGAAGGCAATTCAACATTTACCGCCACCATTATGAATATATCCGGGGGAACGGCCAATGAAACGCCATTCAGTCCAGGAGTATGGGCTATTTCCTATACAGTGGGGGCCGACCAGTTGATTCCTGAACCTATTTATTCAGCCGATAAACCAACTGCAAACGGCCTGACCAATATTGCTGAAACAGGTGATAATGCGCCGATGAATACCTATCTCACAGGGATCACGGGTATATTCACTCCCTTATCTCCGATAATGGTAGTGGTGTATAACGGAACAGAAAACCCTTTTTACAAAGTCGATGAAAATGACCGCGGACAAGGCCTGAAAGAACTGGCGCAAAAAGGTAATGCAGATATACTTGCCGCATTTCTGAAAACAAAAACCGGAATTAAAAATGTTTACGTGCTGAAAGAACCGACCACAACCGTATTGCTTCCAAAAATCAACGGAGCGCCGGGTGGGCAGGTATCACAGGTATTGAACATAGCAGATGGCGACAGAATAGCCGTAGCCACCATGTATGGTTATTCCAACGACTGGTTTTTTGCCTCTACAGGGAATGATATCGATGGCAAACTTAAAGGAGACCTCTCTTCCATAATGGGACTATTTGATAATGGAACGGCTATCAATCAGTTCCCGGGCGCCGGCATCACACAGTTCAATCTCGCTGGCACACCTCTGACGGAAAGCAAGCTGATTCAGGCGGTGCCCAATCCCAACGCTTTTACTACGCTGCCAGCGCTAACTAATATGATTAAGGTTTCGCTGAAATAGTAAACCTGGATCAACAATTAATAATCTATAGGTAACAAATCGGCGCGAGAATTTATCGTTCCCGGGATAAGTATCACTGTAACAAGATTGCTATTAACATAGAAAAGGATTCGCCCACGCCTTTCGGCCCCGGCGGACAAAGTAACACTTTGAAGGACTGGTGGAGTTGAAGGAGAAGGTTTTTACGAAAATAATTATTTTCAATTCAGCATATAAGATTCTTTGAAAATGAGCCTCTTGTACACGAAAGGTACAAATAAGGTACAGTTACTGAATAAACTCTGTTAAGTTTCCCAGCAGTGTAATGGCCTCTTTAAAATCATGCAATTGTTCATTACCATAGAACATTCCTTTCACAAATGTTCCATATTCCTTTTCGTATGTTTTATCTTCTTTTAAAGTGTTTAACAGACTGCTGATTTTTTGCTCAAGGCTTAATCCCTTTATTTTATTACTCCGGCCATCATCGTTTTGTATGGTATCTACGGCCAAAGTTTTAAATCCAGGATGCTTGATAACAGTTTCTTTCATAGCCGCCAAATCATATAAATGTCTTACAATAGTAGCATCATCGTCAGCGCTGGTCCTGTCTCTATCAGCCACTCTCCACATTAATGCACTTAACTTATCACATGCATTTTCTACCGAATCAGTACAATATATCGACGACACTTCCGGATCTTTCTCCATTAACTCATTAACCAGGGAGCTTACAGGCAATTTTATCGGATCAATCGCCATCGTTGTGAATGCAAATTCAACAAGAATATGTGGGCGCAATGATTCCGCGCGATTAAATATTGTAGGATAATTAATGTCTAAAGAAATAAACCTGTTTTCATTGCGTGACTTTATAAGCGTATCATCTATTGAAAATGTCTTTTTTAAATGTTCAACAATATTTTTCTTTATGTCAGATAATATCTTTCGTTGCTGGCTCTTCGAAAAAGTATTTATTTCATTGCTTATTATCCGGAA
>JBDTVL010000081.1:0-7988 GCA_040007215.1 Flavitalea sp. | reverse complement strand
GGTTTTTTTATTTATTTTTTTATCCTCGTGTTTTATTTAGTAATAAAACTTCAATAACATAATAAAGCGCTTTTAATTGGCAATCATTCCATGCGGATCGATAACGAATTTTTTGGCGGCGCCCTTGTCGAAATCCTTATAACCGCGGGGCGCATCTTTCAGGCTGATGACCTCAACATTTACGGCTTTAGCAATCTGTATCTTATTATACAGGATAGCATTCATCAACTGACGATGGTATTTCATTACCGGGCATTGTCCGGTATAAAATGAATGTGATTTCGCCCAGCCCAGGCCTATTCTTATACTTAGACTTCCTTTTTTTGCGGCCTCATCCTTTGCTCCGGGATCGCCGGTAACATATAAGCCGGGAATGCCAATAGCGCCTCCGGCCCTTGTTACTGCCATAGCAGTGTTCAGTACAGTAGCAGGTTGCTCCACTCCGGAATCCGCTCCATGTCCTTTTGCTTCAAATCCTACGCAATCCACAAAACTGTCTACTTCCGGCGTTCCGAGTATAGCGGCAATGGCTTCTTCTAGCGGCGTTTTTTCGCGTAGATCGATGATCTCGCAGCCAAAACTCTTTGCCTGCTGAAGTCTTTCTGGGATCATATCTCCTACAATGACGACCGCTGCGCCAAGCAAATGACAGGAAGCTGCGCAGGCGAGGCCCACAGGACCTGCTCCTGCAACATACACTGTCGATCCTGGCCCAACTCCTGCGGTAACGGCTCCATGAAAACCTGTAGGAAAGATATCTGAAAGCAGGGTAAGGTCTTTGATCTTTGCCATGGCCTGATCCTTATCAGGAAATTTCAGCAGGTTAAAATCAGCATACGGCACCAATACATATTCGGCCTGGCCGCCAACCCAACCGCCCATATCAACATAACCATAGGCTGCCCCCGGCCGGGATGGATTTACATTCAAACAAATACCTGTTTGCCCTACTTTGCAATTACGACATCTGCCGCAGGCGATATTAAAGGGAACAGATACAAGATCGCCTTCTTTAATAAATTCCACATCGCGTCCGGCTTCAATCACCACTCCGGTTATTTCATGACCGAGTACAAGACCCGCTGGCGCTGTTGTGCGGCCCCTGACCATATGCTGGTCGCTGCCGCAAATATTGGTAGACACAATTTTAAGGATAACACCATGCTCACATTTTCGTTTGCCCAACTCCAGTTTTGGATATTCAATTTCCTGAATTTCCACTTCCCCTGGTTTAAGATATGCAACACCATGATTCTGACACATAAATAAATAATTGTTAGATGAAAAATTAGTTAAATAAGCAATGATTAGCGTGTGTGTTTGCGGCACGCTTAAACAATTTAACTAATTCCTTTGGGCTTTCCATAGCTTTTATTGACCATGATAAATATTACGGTATTTATGTTATTCACCGGAGCCTGTTTTTTGTTTTTCAAGGATATAAATCAATTTTAACGCGCCTTTAAAATTCCTGGCAGTCCTCATGATAGCTGCTGCCAGCCCGCTGATTTCTGCCTGCTGATGTTAAGAAAGGAAGTTGTAATTTTAAAGCGGATTCTTTCAGTTCATATCTCAAACCTAAGTTCTGAATAAAGGAAACTTATACGGGTTAGCTTTGTGCGGCGGAAAAAGCAGCAGGATGGGAAAGGATAAAAGCTTGCTTAATTATCATGGCAAAGCTCAATGCTATCATGTGTATGAAATACTGCAACATTTTTGCAACGAAACTTTTATTTCCTGTAATCCATCTCAAACGGCCTTCATCGACAAGAAATATAAAACGATAGAAGACCTGACCAAATATAACGATGCCGGACCAGTGACTGGTGTCTTAACGGCATTCAGTCATTTTCCACAACAGCCTATCCTCGTGATCGGCTGCGATTATCCCTTTCTATCCGAAACAGAGATCAGTCATTTTCTGCTGAATATCTCTGCCGGCGCTATGGCTTCGGCTTTTTATGATGATCAGAACCAATGCTATCAACCTGTTCTTGCCTGGTATTCCGCTGCAGCTGCACCACTTATCCTGGATATGTTTCAAAAAAAACAACGCTCTCTTCAACAGTTCCTGAAAATGGCCAATGCCGAAAAATATTACCCGCTCAACCGGGCATCGATGATGAGCGTGGATGCCCGGGAAGCCAGCGAGGAAGCTGTTCGGTTAATAGCTAACAATAATCATTAGACGAAAATGAAGAATAACCCCATCCCAACCATATCAATTACGCGGATGCAGTCGGGGAGGCTCTCTGAAGCGACCGATCAGATCGCTGTGGAAGAGCCTTTGCAGATACAGTTACTCTATGGCCCTTCAGGAAAAGAGCAAAGGAAAAACCTGGCAGTGACTATGCGAACTCCGGGAAATGACGACGAGCTTGCGGCAGGTTTTTTATTTACTGAAGGGATCATTGACAATAGAAAACAACTGATCTCGGTAATAGCCGGCGCTGAGAGCGTAAATACAGTTCTTGCAATACTCAGCGGACAGTTCATGCCCGATTTGAAAACTGCCGAAAGAAATTTTTATATCAGCTCCAGTTGCGGCGTATGTGGCAAATCCAGTATTGATGCCGTGAGGAAAGTAACGGATTATCCTTCTGGCTCGAAAATTTTTCAGATAGCGGCTTCCGTATTGCATCATCTTCCGGAAGCGCTTCGTAACGAACAATTCCTTTTTCAAAGTACAGGTGGTCTGCATGCCTGCGCTTTGTTCGATCGTAATGGACGCTTTATTATGCTCCGGGAAGATGTTGGCCGTCATAATGCATTAGATAAACTCATTGGCTTTGCCTTCCTGAAGGAACAATTACCGCTCGACAATGTTATACTATTATTAAGCGGGAGAGCTTGTTTTGAACTGATTCAGAAAGCGGCTATAGCCGGTATCCGGGTTATCGCAGCAATAGGAGCTCCTACCAGCCTTGCGGTTGAGTTGGCCGCAGAGGCAGGCATTACGCTGATAGGCTTTTTAAAACATGATCGGTTCAATATTTATTCATGTCCGGAAAGAATAGAAGAAACAGTACATCAGTTATGAAATTACGCATAAAGGGAAATTCCATACGCATTCGCTTATCAAAAACAGAAGTGCAGCGCCTTGCTTCCGGATCAGCGCTTGAAGACAGCGTTTCTTTTGTCCGGAACAGGTTTGGATATTCGGTGAAACCGATAAGTAATGGCGATTTGTTGTCTGCCAGTTATGAAGAAGGGAACATCACATTGTATGTGCCGCTGACTTTACTGGCAGACTGGCCAACAAATACCGTTACAGGTTTTGAAACCAACATGCCTGTGGAACATTCCGGGCATCTGCATCTGTTACTGGAAAAAGATTTTAAATGTATAGATCAAACCATGGAAGACCAGTCTGACTATTATGAAAATCCGGATAAAAACTGTTAGAGATGATAGAAGAACATACGCCAATACCAGGGGCTGAAAACCCGGAAGATTTTACCGGCCTTAAGAAAGGCGCGATTAAAAAAAGCGCCGCAGGTATACCCGCCGTAGTGGAAAGTATGAAACAGGTTTTTACAGAAGCTGGTGTGGTAAGAGGGTTGAAAGCGCTTTCACGTCTTAACAAAAAAGGAGGTTTCGACTGTCCTAGCTGCGCCTGGCCCGACCCTGATGATGAACGTTCGCGTATTGGCGAGTATTGTGAAAATGGTGCAAAAGCTGTTGCTGAAGAAGCCACCGCCAAAAAATTGACCGCTTCTTTTTTCGCTGATCACGCGGTGAAAGAACTGGCCAAACTGAGCGATTATGAGATCGGAAGAAAAGGAAGAATTGCAGAGCCGCTCTATCTTCCACGAGGAGCAACGCATTATCAGCCGATCAGTTGGGATAAGGCATTTAAAAAAATGGCAGCCGCTTTGAATGCCCTCGATTCTCCCGATCAGGCCATCTTTTATACTTCAGGCCGTACAAGCAATGAAGCGGCTTTTTTATATCAACTCTTCGTAAGAGAATATGGTACCAACAATCTTCCCGACTGCAGCAATATGTGTCATGAAAGCAGCGGTGTAGCGCTTGGGGAATCATTGGGAATTGGCAAAGGATCTGTGAAGCTCGACGATCTGTATCATGCCGAAGTGATCATGATACTGGGGCAAAATCCAGGAACCAATCATCCGCGTATGCTTACGGCGCTGCAAAAAGCCAAAGCGAATGGCGCGCAGATCATTTCCATCAATCCGCTTCCTGAAACCGGTTTGATGGGCTTCAATAATCCCCAGCAGCTGAAAGGAATATTGGGGATGGCGACATCGCTGACCGATATTTTTTTGCAGGTAAAGATCAATGGCGATATGGCCTTATTACAGGCCCTTGAAAAACTGCTGATGGAAGAAGAACAGCGCTATCCAGGCGCCGTTTTCGATCTTGAATTTATTGAAAAGAATACAGCCGGATTTTTAGAATGGCAGGAACATCTTAAGCGCCAGTCATTAGATGAACTGTCGCTGGCTTCAGGAATAGATATTCAACAGATTCGGGAAACCGCTGCGTTGTTGAAGAATAAAAAAAAGATCATCGCTTGTTGGGCCATGGGACTTACCCAGCATAAAAATGCAGTGGATACCATCAAGGAGATCGTGAATTTATTATTATTGAAGGGGAGCATTGGCAAGCCTGGCGCCGGTACCTGTCCTGTCCGTGGACATAGTAATGTTCAGGGAGACAGGACTATGGGCATTTATGAACAACCTTCCGCCGCATTCCTGGAAGCGCTAGAAAATAATTTTCATTTTCATCCACCTGAGCATCATGGTTATGATGTGGTGGAAAGCATTAAAGCCATGCACTCCGGTAAAGCAAAGGTGTTTATAGCTATGGGCGGTAATTTTCTTTCAGCAACGCCCGATACCGGCTATACTGCAGCGGCGCTCATGAATTGTGATCTTACAGTCCATGTTTCTACAAAGCTTAACAGAAGCCATCTTATTCATGGAAAGGAAGCCCTCATATTACCCTGCCTGGGAAGATCGGATAAAGATATTCAACAAGGGCGCGAGCAATTTGTTTCCTGCGAAAATTCAATGAGCGTGGTACAATCTTCGAAAGGAGTATTAAAACCAATTTCCCGTAAGCTGCTAAGCGAACCTGCGATCATTTGCAGACTTGCTGTAGCTACGATCGGTGAACGCACAAAAGTTAGCTGGAATAAATATCTGGAAGATTATGACCTGATCCGTGATGATATCGAACGTACTATCGAAGGATTCGAACAATACAATCAGCGGGTTCGCGAGCCCGGAGGATTTTACCTGCCCAACTGCAACCGCAGTGGGTATTTCAACACCCCTTCAACAAAAGCGCATTTCAATATCGCTGAAGTTTCCATGCCCGTTCTACAAAAGGATGAACTGCTGATGATGACCATACGCAGCCACGATCAGTTCAACACCACTATATATGGACTGAATGACAGGTACCGGGGTATTTATAATGAGAGAAGGGTGGTGTTGATGAACCAGCGGGATATGGATCTGGCTGCTTTAAAAAAGGGCGATATTGTTGACCTGTTTAATTTCCATGATGGAATAGAACGCGTAGCCAGGAATTTTATCGTTATAGCTTATCCTATTCCTGAAAAATGCTGCGCCACTTATTTTCCCGAAACGAATGTGCTGGTTCCTATTACCAGCGTGGCGGATAAAAGCAATACGCCCTGCTCAAAGCAGGTAGTCGTGAACGTTAAAAAGGCGAAAAAATAATAATGCCAATCTGCCAGCTATAATAAAAGCAACAGGTAGTGAGCGCTGTAAAGAATTGTTTAGTATGGGAATATGAATATAATAAACATTATCATGTATGAGCAAACGCAATCTCGTTGCTATCATTCAGGTATTGACATGATAAAGGGCCGGGAGCTGCGCCTGGCCCTTTATCAGATTATTATTTAAGGGAAAATTTATTTAAGGTGTGAGCGTAACATCCAGGCCATTTTTTCATGAGTTTCCATCAGACCGGTAATATAATCGCTGGTTCCGGCATCCTTTAAGGTTTCTGCAAAACGATCTATATTCTCGCGAAGATGAATAAGAATGCTTTCATGATCTGCCAGCAGATCTTTTATAAAGCCAGCGCTGTCATTTCCTTTCCTGGTCTGTTCTGTAAGATGGGTAAGCTCCAGAAATTCTTTCAATGTTCCGGGCGCATAATGACCGAGGGTCCTGATCCTTTCTGCCACATCATCAATGATCTGTTCGAGTTGTCCGTACTGGGCTTCAAAAAAAAGATGCTTGTTGTAAAAATCCGGTCCTTCAACATTCCAATGCGCTTTGCGCGTTTTGGTGTACAATACCACTTCATCGGCAAGTATTGTACTGAGCGAATGAGCGACTTCGGTAAGGTTTGTCTGTTTTATACCAATTTGAGTATTCATTTTGTATTTAATTTTATTGTTATTAAAGATCGGAGAGGAGAGTTTGTTATCTGCAAATTTAATCAAAAGCTGATTTCTTCAGGAAAAGTTCTTATAACTGCCAATAGTAATGTCGATGTTGTTAATATACATCCTATTGGCTTCAATATGTTCTGTTTTAAACTTATTCAGGATGATTGAGCGATGAATAAGCAGGAAAATCGATTTGAGTAACATTTCTTCTAATGCTGAAAAAGTCATGCCATGCATAATTGTACGCTCGTAATAATGAGTTTCGTAAAATTGGCGTTCGCTCTCCAAAGAATATATCTTTTTATAGAATTTTAGCGGTTACTCAACAATCATAAGTATTGTAAAGCGGTTTATTTGCATTTTTATCATCATCTTTATCGTTAAACAATGATTTCGATTGAATTCGCCCCTCCTGAATAATGAAAAGGAATTACTTAAACGCATTGCCGGTGGCGATGAGCGGGCTTATCATGATCTTTTTATTCAGCTATGGCCAAATGTGTACAGCGCCGCTCTTCGGCTGACCAAATCGCCCGAACTAGCCCAGGATCTGGCGCAGGAAGTGTGGCTTCGCGTTTGGGAACATCGGGTGGGATTGCCCAAAGTGGCCAATATATATGCGTTCATGTATACGATCACCCGCAACCTGGTCACTGATTTTCTTCGAACCAAGGTTTTTCATGATAACAATATTCCTTTTCTCAAATCTCATTTTCAACATACCGAAGCCGATGTGTTCGGACAACTTGAGCAAGCCGAGCAGAAAGAGAGTCTGCAGGAAGCTATCAGCAAGCTTCCCGGACAACTTGGCCAGGCGCTCACATTGGCCTATTATGAAGGGAAGAGCCATAAAGAAATCGCCGCTATCATGCAAATCACGCCTGCTTCTTCAAGAATTTATCTGGTTAGGGCCATTGCTCTCCTGCGTAAGAAAACTTTCAACAGCTCGCCCATATATCTTAAGCTATTGTGGATGTTACTCATTCCCTAAAATATTCTTCTGTTAATGTTAACACAATGACTGTTCATCCGTCTATTATTAATATATGCCTGAAAACTATAAAAAACTTTTTCTACAATACCTGAACGATTCATTGTCTGATGAAGAGGCGGAAAAATTAATTGACGCTATCAGGGCGGGAGAATCTTTAAAGGAATTAATTCCTGAAGAGATTTTTGCGCATTCGCCCATGATCAACAGCGATGTTGAAGTAGATAAAGAGGTCATTTATAAGCAACTGAAGAGCAGACTGAACAACGAGGCGAGCAGGACGCCTGTTGTTCAGATGCAGTATAAGAACAGGGCCTGGGTTGGTTATGCAGCAGCGATCCTCCTGCTGTTTGGCGCAGCCCTGTACATTTGGAATATACAGAGAATAAAGAACCCGCCGGAGCAGAACCTCGGCGTTAACCAGTTAAAGAAAGAAGTGTATCCCGGAGGTAATAAAGCCACTTTAACGCTTGCTGATGGTTCCATCATTGTTTTGGATAGTGCGATGAATGGGAATATTGCGCAACAGGGCGCTTCGACCGTTAAGAAATCGGCAGACGGAGAAATTATTTATCATACCGATCAGGCTAATGTTTC
>JBDTVL010000080.1:0-8025 GCA_040007215.1 Flavitalea sp. | reverse complement strand
AGCGCTGATGCCCATGGCTTTTAACACCTGGCATAACCTGGCCAGGTCGGCGCGGTTCATAGCGATATGTTCGTTATCGATAAAAGCAAAATCAAGGGCTGCTTTTTTTAAACTCATGGGCCAGGAAGGCGCTGTGGAAGTAAAACAGGTTCCATACACCCTATAGCCTTTTGCCAGTTTCTCTTTTAGGGTTATACTATCGGTTGCAGGCATTGTACAGGGGTTTAATGTCCGAAGTTGGAATTATTTACTGCCCAATGTACTGATAAGTGTAAATATGGTGAAAATTCAACAACGGAGCAGATGATTGCCAGCGTACGACCCATGTACGAACCATGTCTCAACCATGTGTAAAACAGGCCCTTTCTCCTATGACGGGCAGATGTTTGAGACATGGTTGGAGCCATTCATCCCAGGTTTTGCAATAGGCCGTCCCATATTTTATCAACCGGGTAATTAGAAACAGTATATTCATGTAGTTTGATCAATCAGCATTTTATTTCCCCTGTGCTGACGGCGCCATCCTTTCTTTTACTGTTAATAGGTGGCATTTTTAATCAGCGGCTTTGCCCAGAAGCCGATACTGAGCAGGTAGCCTAAAGGAATATATAAGATCATGAGTGAAAATCTCAGCCCCGTATAGTTGCCTACCCAGCCAATGATCAGCGGAATGATGGCGCCGCCGATAATGCCGCTGCACAGAATTCCTGTAAAGCTGCCGTGATGATCTTTCAGTGAATTCAGCGCCAGCGAGATCACGATAGGGAACATGACCGACAAAAAGAAGCCCACCGCAGGAAGCGCGATCATAGCTATTTTCATCGTTCCCAGCAATCCTGCAGTTAAGCATATGGTTGCAGAGATCACAAAAGCGATCAGCACTTTCCGGCTATCGAATTTCTTCAATAAAAATAATCCCAGCAAACAGCCTGCAGTCATAGCGCCCCAGAAATAGGAAACCGTTTCAGCGCCGGAGGTTTGCGGGTTCACGCCATGATAATCATACAGAAATTTAGAGATCCAGTTCGACACGCCCTGTTCAGTTCCCACATAACAAAACAGCCCTGTAAAGAACAGTATCACATATTTATTTTTCAACAGCATTTTATGCGTTGCCCAGGCTCCGATCTTTTCATCTTCATTTAATTCAAACCGTGGAAATTTCCATACCGAAATAATAATGATCATCACGATAGTGACCAGGCTAAACACCCAGTACAGGGATATCCATGGAAGATTAGCGGGAACCACTTCCGATAATAATTGTATATGCCAGGGCTTAGCGGAAACCTTATCGGATAAATTAGCTACCAGGTAACTATATACGAGCGGGCTGATATAAGAAGCCGCTCCGAAAATCAATTGCGCGAAAGCAGAATTAAATGCAAAATGTTCTTCGCCGCCGCTAACCCTGAGCAATGGATTGATTGCCACCTGCAACATAGCCATGCCTATGCCAATAATAAACAAAGACACCAGGGATACCAGGAAGGTGGGAAAAAAAGCAAACAACGCGGCGCCGGCTGCAGCAAGACTAAAAGAAAGGATCATCACTTTTTTCTCGCCAATTTTTTCTACCAGTATTCCCGCAGGGATAGAACTTACGCCATACGCTACAAAGAAGGAAAATGGAAGAAAACCAGCCAGCCCCAGGCTAAGCTGGAAGCTGTTAATAATATCAGGAATGATCGGACCCAGGATATTGGTGAGAAAAGAAATCACGAAAAAAATAATAAAGATCAGCGCTACGGTATAATAATTTCTTTTAACGGGGCTCATTTACGGGCATGTTTAATTGGGGTGAATGAAAATCCGGCTTAGCGAAAAGATAATTTTTTTTCCATAATAAAAAAAGTAAATACCCGGCGGATGATCGCTGCCAGCCCCCGGAAAGGGATTAACTTCGGCGACTGAATAATGAATTTTATTAAAATAAAATGATGCATGAAAACACGTTTACTGGTTACCCTATGGTCGATAATGGCAGGATCAACTGCTTTTGCCCAACTAAATAACCACCCGGCCGCGCCGCGGATTAAAACGCTTAATGGCGAACTCGAAGGAACCTGTCTTTCGGGGATCAGCATATTTAAAGGCGTTCCTTTTGCCAAACCGCCCATAGGAAAACTGAGGTGGAAAGAGCCTCAGCCGGTGGATAACTGGAAGGGCATTCGCAAAGCGGATAAATTCGGACCGATGGCTATGCAACTGCCTGTTTATGATGATATGATCTTCAGGTCTGACGGAATGAGTGAAGACTGCCTCTACCTCAATGTATGGACTCCGGCTAAATCGCCGGCTGAACGGCTACCCGTACTCGTTTATTTCTTCGGCGGCGGATTTATTGCCGGCGACGGATCAGAATCGAGATATGAAGGTGAGAATATGGCCCGCCAGGGAATAGTGGCCATTACCGTCAATTTCCGGCTTACGGTATTTGGACTATTGGCGCATCCTGAGCTCACCAAAGAATCGCCTCATCATGCTTCAGGAAATTATACGCTGCTCGACCAGGCTGCAGCCCTGAAATGGGTAAAGCAAAATATAGCCGCTTTTGGCGGCGACCCCGCTAAGATCACCATTGCCGGCGAATCGGCCGGCTCTTATTCGGTAAGCGCCCAGGTAACTTCTCCCCTGTCGAGGAAACTGATTGCCGGGGCTATCGGTGAAAGCGGGGCGCTCCTGGGCATGCATGCGCCTTCTCCCCTTGCAGAAGCGGAAAAGACCGGGCTTGAGTTTGCAGAAGAACTCGGCGCCAGCTCGCTGGCTGAACTGAGGGCAATGCCCGCCGAAAAGATACTGGAGGCTACCGGGAAAACGGACGACTCACGGTTTCCAGTAACCGTAGATGGCTACTTCTTCCCTAAAATGCCCGGGGAAATATTTGCCGCCGGCGAACAGGCAAACGTACCCCTTTTGGTGGGTTGGAATTCGGAAGAAAATAATTACCAGGCGATCCTGGGAAATGAAGAACCTACGGTAGAAAATTATACCAAAGCATTAAAGCGGCAATATGGCGATCATGCGGCGGAAGTATTGAAATATTATCCCGCAGCTTCCAACGATCTGGTAAAATCAGCAGCCACTAAACTGGCCTCCGACGAATTCATGGGTTACTGCACTTGGAAATGGTCCGACATACAAATCCGTACCGGAACCAAACCTGTTTATCGCTACCTTTTTTGCCGGCCAAGGCCTTTGATGAAAACAGAAGTGAACAGTATGCTCATCGGTGAAGCGAATGGGAGTCTGAAAAAAGGAACGCTTGACGCCGCTGTTAAATCGGCCCTTGATCATGGCGCTCCGCATTCGGGAGAAATAGAATATGTGATGGGCAACCTGCCGGGAAACCAGGTTTTCGACTGGCGCCCCGATGACTATAAAGTTTCGTTGGTATTCCAGGCTTATTTTGTCAATTTCATTAAAACAGGAAATCCTAATGGATTGGGTTTACCGGTATGGCCAGCGCTTAAAACAGGCCAGCCAGCAGACGTGATGCATGTAGATGCAGATACCAGGTCAGAACAGGAAAAAGACAGCGAAAGAGCGCAATACCTGTTTTTTGACTCCAGGTATACAGCTCATTGACAGGAATTCAGAAAACTATTGGGGTTTCTGCTCAGCCTCTTTTTTCTCCTGGCGGGCTTTCTTCCTGAAGAATCCTCTCAGTAAAAAATTATGTTGCAGCGCCTCCATATTTTCATCCAGCTTTCCGGAAGCCGATTCAAGATTTTTCAAGGAGACCTTGAGATTGGAGCCGGCCTGTTCATCATTAAGTAAAGCGCCAACGGGCGTATTGGTATTATTGATCTTTGAAGCGGTATGAGAAAGCTGTTCCACTATATCATTTGATTTCGCGGCCACCTCGTTGATCTGGGTAACGGTTGCGCGCAACCGACTGAATATAACGGTGTCCGACACCAGGTCATCGGCAAGCGTGCCTTTCTGTTTAAACCTGGCTACATATCCCGAAAGATCGGCGCTGATACTGCCAGCATTAGCGCTTGTCTTTTTAAGGCTGCTCATCGTTGTTTGAAGATCATTAAACAATGTTTCATCGGTCAGTAGTTTTCCAACTGATCCCTTACCCGAAGCGATCCGGTCGCTGATCACCTTAAAATTTGCAGTGATCTCCAGCAGGTTTTTATTGTTAGCCTGGAGCGTATTGAGCATCTCTTCGGGATTGATGGCGCTTTCTACGGCCAGTATGGAATTTTCCACTACAGGCGGGCTGCCCGGAGCGCCGCCATACAGCACGACTATCTTATTGCCGATGAAACCATCGGAACTTACTTTTGCTTTTGAATCCTTACCGATATACTGACTCACTTTTTCTTCAATGCTCATCTGCACCACTACCCGTGCATCTTTATCAAAACTTACTTTTTTAATAGTGCCGATCTTTACGCCCGAGAACCATACATTATTACCAACAGACAGTCCGTTAACATCGGCAAATACAGCCTGGATATGAATAGACTTGACAAAGGCTTTTTTCTGTCCTCCCAGGGTAAGTATACCGGCTATGATGATCAGCACGCCAATTAATACGAATAATCCTACAATGACCCCTTTTCTGTTATTGGTTGAGCTCATACCTGTTGTATAAAATTATAATTGTAAAAATTCCTGATTCGTTCATCCTGGCTTTCGAAAACATAATCAAAAGTTCCCTCGCGGAGAAAGGCGCCGTCAATCATCATTGCAATTCTGTCGCCGGTCGCTTTTGCGCAGGTAAGATCGTGGGTGATGATGATAGAACTGGTCTGGTATCGCTCTTTCACTTCATTGATCAGGTTATTGATGCCGATAGAAGTAATTGGATCAAGGCCTGCGGTGGGTTCATCATATAGCATTACCGCCGGCTGGAGAATCAGCGTACGCGCAATACCTACTCTTTTTCTTTGTCCGCCAGACAATTCTGCGGGCATCTGTTCTTTTGTTTTTAACAACCCTACCGCATCCAGCACCTCGTCAACGGCCTTATCTATTTCCATCCTCGATAAATGCTTACGGTTACGCACAAGCGGAAATTCCAGGTTTTCCTGTACCGTCATACTATCGTACAAAGCGCTGTTCTGAAAGGAAAACCCGATCTTCAACCGCAGCGCCAGCAATTCGGAACCCGATAGCTGGTCTACCTGTTGCCCCAGTACCTTCACGATACCCATATCGGGTTTAAGCAGGCCAATAATAATTTTTATCAATACCGATTTACCGGTTCCCGATCTGCCCAGTACCACCACGTTTTCCTTTTCATACACATCAAGATCTATTCCGCGCAGCACCTCGTTATCGCCAAACGATTTAAACAATCCCCGTATTGATATAACTGCTTCTCCTTTCGCTGGCATAATTTATACGGTTCTGAAACTATTAAAAAACTGAACGATCACGATCTCTTCTATAAAAATGAGGAACATAGATAGTACAACAGAGGTATTCGCAGCTTTTCCCACACCTTCGGTTCCCTGCGAAGCGTTAAACCCCTGGTAACAACCCACTATGCCGATGGTGAATCCGTACGACAGCGCTTTGATCATCGACATAATAAAATCTAAAAAGGATATGCGTTCAAAAGCATTCTGAAAGTAAAGCTGAAGGCTGGTTTGTTCCGTCAGGTGAACATCTAGGTATGATCCCATCAGAGATACAAATGCAGTATAGCTCATCAGTATAGGAATGGTAATGGTACAGGCCAGTACCCGGCTCACCACCAAATATTTAAAGGGATTAACGGCCGACACTTCCATTGCATCGATCTGTTCCGTTACCCGCATAGAACCCAGCTCAGCGCCCAGGCTCGAACCTACCTTACCCGCACAGATAAGCGAAGTAACCAGCGGAGCCAGCGCCCTAATGATGGCAATGCCTACCAGTGAAGGCAACCAGGAGGTGGCGCCAAATTCTGAAAGAGAAGGCCTCGACTGTTTCGTAAATACAAGACCGGTAATAAAACCGGTAAGGCTTATCAGGGCCAATGATTTATAACCGATCTGGTAACACTGCCGCAGGATCTCCTTTCCCTCGTATGGCGGTTTAAATACTTCCCTGAAGAATCTTAAAAGAAAATTAAAGCCATTATAAACAGTCAGTAAGAAATTATCCAACTTTTTTGTCAGAATAGTTTTACCTGCCGGCTTGTTCGTTCCGCTCATAAGTGGTTTTTATAAAAAATGGCTTTAACCATACGCGTTATGGCTACACTTACGCAATTACCGTTCCCGCCTCTGAGCAAAGGCGGCAATTCATCATTTATTAACCGGCAGGTTATCCTTTCAGGTAGATTTTTTTGCCCGTTTTAGCGGCCCGGTAAATGGCATCTACGATTTTCATATCCCTTACTCCTTCTTCGCCATCCACCGGCACAACGGGTTGTTTGCCTTGTAAAATGATGGCGGCCATTTCATCCATCTGCACGGTTTGGTGGGTTACATGAGGATGCGTTAATTCGCCTTTATGCGTGCGTCCCTGGATGGGACCATAACCTGTTGAAGGTTGTAATTCGGCAAATCCTTTTTCGGCGGTCAGGAAAAACCGGTCGAGGTTATCCATGTTATAGGTAGAGAGACAGGAAGCTACGGCGCCGCTGGGGAAGCCCATTTCGAATTGAATGGTTTCGTCAACCCCTTCTTTAAATCGTTCCTTATCGGTTTTGGTTTCCTGCGCGGTTACCCATACAGGCTCCTCTCCTGTCATATAGCGGGATCCATTAACCGAATAAATACCAATATCCATCATAGAACCGCCTCCGGCGAGTTTTTTATTCAGTCGCCATTGGGAAGGATCGCCGATCACGAAGCCGGATTGCCCCTGGAAAAACATTATTTTTCCCAGTTCGCCATCTTTTCTCATACGGATAATTTCCAGCGTCTTTGGTTCAAAATGCATGCGGTAGCCAATCAGCAGTTTAACGCCTGCAGTTTTACAGGCATCCACCATTTCCTGCGCCTCTCTGGCATTGAGGGCCATGGGCTTTTCGCAGATCACGTGCTTACCAGCTTTAGCCACCTGTATTACCTGGTCGTGATGCAGGCCATTAGGCGTAATAACATATACCGCATCGATATCGGAATTGTTTTTAATGTCATCGGCATTTTCGTAGTTGTAACAATTCTTTTCAGGAATATTATACCTGCTCTGCCAGTCTTTGATCTTGGAAGGGGTTCCGCTGATCACTCCTGCCAGTTTAGCCATCTTACAGGATTGCATGGCCTCCGCAACTCTTGTTCCATAACCTCCGAGGCCCATGATAGCCACCCTCAGAACAGGTCCGTTATACGGTTCATCGCGAAGCGTTTTACTACTGGCCAAACCATATCCTGATAAAAAAGGAAGGGCTATTGCAGAAGCGGTAATCTTCTGTAAAAAGTCGCGGCGGGAATTTCTCATAACAGCATTTTTTTGATCAGATATGTACATTCCATAACATTGACCCATTTTCCCGGAGGAAAAAAGCGGCTGTGTTCATTAAGGAATTTACGAAGATTAGCCGTTAATTTTTAAGTATTTCCGTATTTAGTAATCTTTTTTCTCAATAAAATTTATCCCTATCAGATAATGTTCACAGGTCGTTTATTTTCATCCAGCGCAACCAGCGTGAAGCTTCCGGAGATAGCTTTTTGGCGGATAGTAGAATACATCTCTTCCATAAAGGTCTCCACCAATACTTTTATACTTGTCCTGCCTGTATATACCACCTTGCCGATCAGTTCAATAATGGTTCCTGCAGGTATGGGCTGGGTAAAATCAATTCTGTCAGAAGAAACGGTGACCACTTTTTTCCGGGTGAACCTTGTGGCGGTAATAAAAGCCACTTCATCCATTAGGTACATGGCTGTTCCGCCAAATAAAGTATCATAATGGTTGGCGCTACCGGGAAATACGGCTTTGAAAATACGGGTCTCCGAATCGATTATTCTTTGTTCGATGGTCATAGGTTAATAGTTTTCAAAAGCGATAAAATGAGTATGCTCAGCGTTCCTGTTAAAAACAGGAAATGCTTCTATATCGCAGGTATAGGAA
>JBDTVL010000079.1:0-8029 GCA_040007215.1 Flavitalea sp. | reverse complement strand
CGCTATAACTGAAACCCCTCGTAGTAGGCGTGGAAAAAGTTAAGCTGGAAAGTGTAATATCCACTCCCTTGATCAACCGCAACATATCATAATAGCTGGTGGAGGGCGTATTGCGGATATTAGCCGCGCTGATACGTTCAATGGATACCGGCGATTCCAGTATTCTTTCAGGAACCCTGCTGGCCGATACGACAACTTCAGCGCCCAGCGAAGAAGCAGGAACAAAATCCACCTGTATGAAATCTGAAGCGCTATTTACTATCAGTTCCTTCGACTCGAAACCTATGGAAGTAAACACCAGCGTTAAGGGAAAGGAGGAACTGGCATTGACTTTAAAATTTCCTTTTTCATCTGAAAAAGTTCCAAAAGATGTTCCTTTAATAGTTATAGAGACAGCCGGAACAACGTCTTTATCAATGCTATTTTTAATGTTCCCCGATAAAGTAAAATTTTGAGAAAACGCTGAATGGGAAAAGGATAAACTAAGCGCGAGGGCAAGGCATAGCGTTATGGTTTTCATATTTGCAGGTTTTAGTTAGGAATCAGGATGGAAAAGTACATATAGTTATTAAGCGGGAAAATTTTATTTTTTCACTTAAGCCTGGCATTGAATTGGTTAGGCTTCTCATTTGCAGCCTCAAAACAAGTTGCTATATTCGGGGCATGAAAGAAATTCAACTGCCGGGGCAAACAAAATTCTACAAAGGGAAAGTCCGCGATGTATATTCTATTGAGAAGGATATTTTAGTGATGATAGCCTCGGATCGTATATCGGCTTTTGACGTTATTCTCCCCAGACTCATTCCTTTCAAAGGACAGGTATTGAACCAGATCGCTGCATTTATGCTGAATGCCACAAAAGATATCTGCCCTAACTGGTTGCTCGAAAGTCCTGCCCCTACTGTATCCGTCGGCAGAAAATGCGTGCCTTTCAAAATTGAAATGGTGGTGCGCGGAAACCTTACCGGTCATGCCTGGAGAACATATTCTTCAGGAAAAAAAATACTCTGCGGTATTACCATGCCGGAAGGGATGAAAGAAAATGATTATTTCCTAACGCCGATTATTACGCCTTCCACCAAAGCAGAAGAAGGGCATGATGAAGATATTTCTAAAGAGGAGATCATCAGCCAGGGACTAGCTACCGCATCAGATTGGGAAATACTGGAAAAATATACGCTAGCGTTGTTTGCACGAGGACGAGAACTGGCGGCAAAAAGGGGATTAATATTAGTAGACACCAAATATGAATTTGGAAAAATTGGCGATGAAATATTTCTGATGGATGAAATCCATACGCCTGACTCCTCGCGTTATTTCTATGCAGAAGGATTTGAAGAAAGACAGGGAAAAGGAGAAAGACAGCAGCAGCTCAGTAAGGAATTTGTACGAGAATGGCTGATCGCCAATGATTTTATGGGCAAAGACAGTCAAACTGTTCCAGCCATGAGCGATGAGTGGATCAATACGATCAGCGAACGTTATATACAGTTGTATGAAAAAGTGATTGGCGAAAAATTCATGCCGCAGCCATTGAATGATGAGGAAATACTGGAAAGAATAAAATCATCGCTAATCAGGATCAGGAATCGCAGCAGGGTTGTTTATTAACCCGCAGCATTATTTTCATTGCTGATATTCTGGTTCAACAGTTTCATTCTGCTCCTGGATTTATTAAACACCATCATGCCTTTATCTTTTCCTTTGCGAATATTTTTTTGTTCTTCCTCCGGAAGATTAGAAATATCCAGGCAGACAATGCTGCAGCAACCGGAATACTTTTTACGGCAATCCCCGCACTGAATGAACAGCAGATGACAACCTTCATTTTTACAGTTGGTATGCATATCGGCGGGAGCGCCGCACTGGTGGCAACGGGCAATTATTTCATCGCTAACTCTTTCGCCTAGCCGATCATCAAACACAAAATTCTTACCTACAAATTTATTGGGAAGCGATTTTTCCTTAACTGTATTGGTATAATGAATAATGCCGCCTTCGAGATGAAAAACATTTTTAAAGCCTTCTCTCAATAAATAAGCGCTGGCCTTTTCACAGCGGATGCCGCCTGTGCAATACATGATAATATTCCTGTCTTTATCGTTAGACAACATTTCAGCCGACATGGGAAGCTGTTGACGGAAGGTATCACTTGGCACTTCTATGGCATTGCTGAAATGACCTACTTCATATTCGTAATGATTGCGCATGTCCACCACAATAGTAGCAGGATCTTCTGTTAGTGTATTGAACTGTTCTGCATTTACATATTTACCTCTTCGGCTCATATCAAAACCAGGATCTGTAATGCCATCTGCAACGATCTTGTCTCTTATTTTTATTTTAAGCACCCAGAAGGACCTTCCATCATTATCCAGAGCAATATTTAATCGCAGGTCGCGAAAATGTTCCATCGAATGCAGGTAATCTTTAAATGCCTGGAAATAATCTTCGGGAACGCTCAACTGCGCATTAATTCCTTCCCGGGCAATATATACCCTTCCAAAAACCTTTAACACGGAAAGCTGAAGATAGAGATCATCCCGGAACAGTTGGGTATCTTCGATCCTGAAATACTGGTAGAAGGAAAAAGTGATCCGGCGTTCCGTTTCCTGGTATAAACGCTCTTTAAGTTCCTTTTGGGAAACACGGTTATGTAATACTGCCATAGCTTGAAATTTCTAGGACACTGGCCTGGTGAACAAAATTTCTGCCTGCAAATATACTATAATAGGTTAAAAGGCATCGTATCATGCCCTGATCCGCCGGAAAAGGCTTCCCGATAAAGCTCCGAGTCCGCCCACCAGAGATCCAGTTATAGCGGTAATGAGTATGAGTAAAAACACCGAACCGTTGAGCGGTAGTATAAACGCCACTTTCGAAGAAAGCAGGTTATTGTTGGCGGCATTGATGATCCAGGATAAAGCGCCCCATAACAAAAAGATACCCAATGCTCCTGATAAGAATGCCCTGCCAGGCGACTGAACAATCAGCAGAGCCACAGTAAAGGCCGCTACGGTAATCGTCCACCAGGGAAGATAAAGTCCGCAAACGAACCCTAATAATGCGGTCAGAAAAATACAGGCGATAAACTTCATCATGTTAAAGGCATTGGGTTCAAGTACAGCGATCAGCTTTTATCAAAGTTCATCACAAAATTCACTTTAGCGCTTTTGGTCTCCTCACGGGTCATAAACCATAACTGGTAATATTTTCCTTCCGCCCAGGAGTCAATAAAATTATCATAATACCTGCTTCCGGGGTTTCCGCTCTGTCCACCGGGATAGATACCGTATGCTTCAATTTTATCGGTTAGGTGAACGATCATTCTCCAGCTCGGACCCTGGAATTGTTTTATAGCATTGATCACATTCACTCCTCCTCCTGTTCTGAGATGAAACCGGCTAAGGGGTTCAAGCCTCAGCAGGTGTCGTATGCCGGCATCCTTATATTTACTCCAGGCAAGCTTTCCCTTCTTTTCTGCTTCAACCAGGTCAGGAACTGATTTCTTAAAGGCATTAGTCACCTGGTCCTGCAGGTCTTCTTTTTCAGGCGTGGTGATATTATCAATAAAAGAAAATGCAGAGTCGTTTTTGAGGGCATCCAGCAGGGTATAAGCGTCAGGCCTCACCATAGGTTGGGGAGCCTTACTCAGTTCGTCATTCCAGATAAACTGTTCCAGTAATTCAAACCAGGTAACAAAAACCGTAACGCCTTTTTCATCTGGATCATTCCTTTTATTCCAGTTCCGGACCAGTTCAAGATATTTTTCTTCTTCCTGATTAAGCGATCCCTCTCTTATATTACTAATAAGGAAAGGAAGCGCTTCTTCAGCAAACACATTATAATTCTCAGTTTGCAGCATCTTCATATCATCAATAGTGATAGCGCTCATTTCCGTCAGACGCCTGTTAATGAACAGTCCGCGGTAAATATCGTAATTGCCGCCAAGATAGTAGGGATAGGAAGAATCTGCAGGCATCTGGTTAGCGCTGCTTACAAATCCACGATCAGGGTTCAACTGGTGAGGATTTTCGTCCTGGGGAATATTATGCTGCCAGGTAAAACTGCTGTCGGATCCGGGCAAGATAAAATCTCCCTGGCGAACCCATTTGGCTGGAAATTCGCCCTGGTGCCAGAGGGCTATATCACCTGTTTTACTGGCGAATGCAAAATTCTGACCAGGGCATTTATAGGTTTTTATCGCTTCCAGGTAATCGTTATAATTCCTTCCCTTATCCAGCAGGTAGAAGGTGCGCATTTCATTGGAAGCCTGGTGGGCTTTCCATTGCACGGCAAGCGCATCGTTATTTTTAACATGTCCGTTACCGCTATAGGTATTGTCATAGATGACCGGCCCAAAAACAGTATACGGAACCGTATCGTAAAACGTTCCTCCTCCTTTTATAGAATAGGTTTCAATCTGTAGCTCCGCTCTTTTCCAATCGTTATTAAAACGGTATTCTGTTTTTGTTGCATCGCGAAATTCAATTCGATAATAATCGCGAACATCCCTGGCGGCATTGGTTACGCCCCAGGAGATGCTGTCATTAAATCCTATGACTATGGAAGGCGCGCCGGGAAAACTAACGCCATATACATTTATACCGGGGGCGGAGATCTGCATCTCGTACCACAGGGAAGGAAGATTCAGACCCAGGTGTGGATCATTACATAATATCGGCCTTCCGCTGAAGGTTTTGGATCCTCCCGCTACCCAGTTATTACTTCCATTATCCTTATCGGGCTGCGATTGCCGGATCGACAAACTATCCTTCCATTTAAAATATAATGAATCTGCGGTGTCCGGAATAGCGCCGCCTACAGTAGCATCGGGATATACCGTGCCTTTAGGGATCACGGGATCCAGCGACCGCTGCATAAGCGGATATAATTTGTTATAATCTTCTTTTGAAAAAAAGGATTTGGCATTCGTATGTTCTATATCGTTATCCTTTCCTGCAAGATCATAACTCATATATTTCAGGAAAAGGGCCGTTTTCAGGTTGGTCCATTTTTCAGGAAGATAATTCAGCAACCGGTATTCCAGCGGAAGTCCTGCAGGCGTAAGTTGCGATATATAACTATTCACGCCCATAGTGTAAGCGTTCATCATATCGCGGGTAACCGTATCATTTTCCATTTCCACCATCGAATGTTTGGCGCTATAAACCATTCCCAGTCTTCGCATATTCCTGTCATTGTTCAGGTACGCGCTATCGGGTCCCGGTCCAAGTATCTCCGACAGCCTTCCTGCCGCCGCATGCGTTTGAAATTCCATTTGCCATAACCTGAACCGGGCATGAAGATATCCCTGAACAAAAAAAGCATCCGTTTCAGCGGCGGCCATAATATGAGGAACCAGGCGGTCGTCAAAATAAACCTGTGTTTTATTTTTTAGCTGCGGGAAAACAATATCCTCATTGTAATTTTTATTAACCGATTCCGCATTTTGCCAGAATCCATGCTGAGGACTGATAAAACGCCCGATGGGAGGCACGCTGCCGATAGGTGTATCTAAAAGAACCGCGAGGGCAATAGTGATGACTAGTGAAATAATAAAATAAGTGATCCTCATATTGTTAAAAGCTACATTGAACAGGCGCTAAAAATAAAATAAATTAAGCATTTCCACTGCCCTGCTAATTTCTTCGGATGTGTTAAAGGTATGTAATACTATTCTAAGCCGCTCCTGCCCTTCCGGAACTGTAGGATACAGAATAGGTCTGATGTCGAACCCTTTTTCCTGCAATTGAGCGGCGGCATTCTTTACCCGTTCATTCCCGGGAATGATAAGGGCCTGAATGGGAGTTTCGCTATCAATAGTAGTCCATCCTTTTGAAGCCAGCCTGAAATCGTCAATCAGCCCGCGCAAATAAGCCCGCTCCTGTTCCATTCCCGGGAAAAGCGCATAGGAGGCCCTGATAGCCCCCACAGCGGCGGCAGGAAGGGCCGTGGTATAAATAAAAGGTCTGCAGAAATTAACCAGGTAATCGTATAACGTAGCGCTGCCAGCCACCGCTGCGCCATGACAACCCAGCGCTTTTCCAAAAGTATATATCCTGGCAAAACATTGATCTTCCAAACCAAGCGCCTTGCAAACCCCTTCTCCTCTTATCCCTATAACACCGGTAGCATGCGCTTCATCAACAATCAGGAGGGCGCCATAGCGTTGGCATAATTCTACCATCTCCTTCAAAGGAGCTATATCGCCATCCATGGAAAACACCGACTCGGTGACTACAAAAATATTTCCTCCGGCTGATTTTAATTTTCGCTCCAGGTCGCCCAGGTCATTATGGGCGAATGAAAAAGAACGCGCCAAACTTAACCGGGCGCCATCGCGAAGGGAGGCATGACTCAGGTAATCATAGAGTAAAGTGTCGCCCCTTTGAGGAACGCAACTCAGTAATCCCGAATTGGCATCGTAACCGCTATTGAAGATCAGGGCGGCCTGAGCATTATGAAACTGCGCTATCTCCTTTTCCGTTTCTTCTATTAATGGATAATTGCCCGAAATAAGCCTCGAACCAGTTGACCCGGAAAGCCTCTTATTATCGGAAAAATCAGCTATCCGGTTTTCAATCAGCTTATTTTTAACTATCCCGAGATAATCATTGGAACAAAGGTCAATACCTTCCTTTGCTGTTAACAGGCTCCTTAGAGCATTCGACGCTTTGCGCTGTTCTAATTTTCTTATCAGGAAATCTTCATTCATATCTTTACCGCCCAAAGGTCATTATATTTTGATAAATATATACATACATGCAGCAAACCGATACGAAAAATATATTAGGATTACAACTTCCCTCCGATCCTCGATGGGTTGATCTGGCCTCGATTTCTTTGGAGGAAATACTGACCGACCATGCCTATTGTGAACAAAAAGCCGCCACCAGTTGCATTTCACTGATCCAAAAGTATAATGACAAAGAGAAGCTGGTGCTGGAACTGGCCCCTATCGTTACCGAAGAATGGGGCCATTTCAGGATGGTGCTGGCCGAACTTGGCAAAAGAAAGCTGAGGCTGGGCAAACAACGAAAAGACGAGTATGTAAATGAACTCTTGAAATTCCAGTTAAAAGTGGGGACCGATGAAGAAAGATTTCTTGACAAGCTGCTCATCTTTGCGCTTATAGAAGCCCGCAGCTGCGAACGTTTTAAAAGACTCAGTGAAGGACTTGAAGATGAGTATCTCAGAAATTTTTACCGCAGGTTCATGGAAAGCGAGGCCGGTCATTATCACTTATTTATCTCGTTAGCAGAAAGCTATATAGATAAAATAAAAGTGCGTAAAAGATGGAATGAATGGTTAGCCTATGAAGCGGGCATTATGGAAAACCTCCAGGTGCGGGGCGACAGGATTCATTAAAAGCTCTTTCCGTGCCCTTCAAAAAAACCCGCTTCTTCCGAAAGATCTAGAAAAGGATATTTCTCCATCAGCGCCCTGGTCTTTTCAGCGTGCAGCTGAAGGAATTTCTTATGCGCCCCTGTGGAAGCTTCGAAAGGCTTGTGTTTACGGGCAATCATTATTTTCTGTATCTCCTGGCTTAAAATTTTGGATGGTTCATTCACAAAATACTCCATGAATTTTTCGATCACGAATTGGGTAGCCTGGTAATTGGGATGAACCAGGTCGATATCATAAAAACGATAATCTCTCAGCACATCGATCACCAGTTCATAGGCTGGAAAATAGTGAAGTCTCTCAAATTTATTAACAAGATGATGAACTGATTCTATAAGCCTGGCCTTACTTCGGTTATTATCGGTAACGCCATCTCGGATATGACGCACAGGGCTAACGGTGAAGATCACCTGTAAATTTGCGTTGAAACGGAACAACCTGTACAAACAGTTATCAAGCGCCGTATTTATCTCTTCTACTGTCATCAGTCTTTTTTCAAATTGGGAAGCGGGCGCACGATGGCAGTTAGCTACAGGTATGTTTCCATCATTTAACCTGTACGAAAAAGAAGAGCCCAGCGTAATGATCAGCCAGCGCGCTTCTTTTAAAAAATCATGGGCCT
>JBDTVL010000078.1:0-8071 GCA_040007215.1 Flavitalea sp. | reverse complement strand
CGGTATTCCTTCTGGTAACGAACACGGATATCAAATTTGCGTTCGCCCTCGTACAATTCGCTGGCCGCCTTTCCGCCTATGGCCATTTCAATAGCGGCATTTGCATCTACAGTATTCACGCCATACAACGCCATTTTCTGCTGGTCGAGCTGAATACGAAACTCGGGCTGCCCCAGGTTCTTCAATATACCCAGGTCTTCTATACCCCGAATGCCTTCCAGATTATGCAACACCTGTTTGCTCAAACTATCCAGCGTCTGAAAATCTGTTCCGAATATTTTAACCGCCAGCGCCGCATTTACCCCTGCCACTGCTTCTTCCACATTATCTCTTATAGGTTGCGAGTAATTTAATACCAACCCTGGTATCACATTCAATTTCTTATCCATTTCATCTATCAACTGGTCTTCTGTGATGCCGCGTTTCCAATCTTTTCTATTTTTGAGATCTACCTGTATCTGCACATTGAAAAAACCTTTGGGGTCAGTGCCGTCATTGGTTCTGCCGATCTGCGACAAAACCTGTTTCACTTCCGGAAATGAACTGAGTATACCGATCATTCTTTGCGATACGCTGTCTGCTTCATTTAATGATACACTCATCGGCAACTCGGCTTCCACCCATAATGCTCCTTCATTTAATTCAGGAAGAAATTCTGTTCCCAGGAACTTGGCCGAGAAAAAACAAAGTATCATAATGGAAAATGCAATGATGACGCTCTTCTTCTGGTTACGATAAACAACCGTTAGCATTTTCAGCACGCCTTTTTCAAAGAACTGAACAATAGGATTATGTTTTTCGCGAACGTTTTTTCTTAACAGGATGCTGGACAAAGCAGGCACCAGGGTAAGCGTGAATAATAAAGCTCCCAGTAATGCAAACCCCAATGTGTAAGCCAGCGGCGAAAACATCTTGCCCTCTACCTTTTGGAAAGCAAAGATGGGAATGAGGCAGGTGAGGATAATGATCTTTGAGAAGAAGATAGCTTTACCCATTTCTGTTCCGGTAGCCTTGAATAAGCCCAGTTTGGCCAGCTTATTGAATTTTACCATGCCCACTTCTTTAGCGCGTTGATCAAGGGCCACAAAAAGCCCTTCTACCATCACTACTGCGCCGTCGATAATAATACCGAAATCGATCGCCCCCATCGATAATAAATTCGCGCTCATTCCTTTTATACGCATCAGCATAAAAGCAAATAATAAGGACAGCGGAATAATGATCGCCACTGTCAGCGTGGTTCGCCAATCGGCCATGAATAGCAATACAATGACCGTTACCAGCACAATTCCCTCAAATAAATTATGCAGCACTGTTTCCTGCGCATAGTCCATAAGGTTAGTGCGATCATAAAAAGTATCAATCTTAACGTCTTTGGGTAATACATTCTCATTAAGGTCTTTTACCTTCTCTCTCACCAGGTCCAGCACTTCGCTTGGGTTCTCGCCTTTTCGCATCACGATAATGCCTTCAATGACATCAGGCTGGTTCATATCTCTGGAAACCTTTCCTAGTCTTGGTTTTCCACTTTCCAGCACATCGGCCACATTGCCTACCAGCAATGAAACGCCATTTCGTTTATCAATAAATATATTTTTAATATCGTCTATATTTTTCAGCACGCCGATACCCCGAACTATATAGCTCTGTCCATTTCTTTCAATTACATCGCCGCCAACATTGATATTACTTTTCTCAATAGCATTGTATACATCTAAGGCCGAAAGATTGTATTTGATCAGAAATTCAGGATTAACGCTTACCTCGAATATTTTCTCTTCGCCGCCAAAACTGTTTACGTCGGCCACTCCCGGAACGCTTTTGAATGCCCTGTCCAGCACCCAGTTCTGAAGGGTGGTCAGCTCCCGTATATTTTTGGTATCGCTTTTTAAAGTATAGCGAAAAATTTCTCCTGTTGGGCCATAGGGCGGCTGCACATCCGGCTTTACGCCATCGGGCAGATCGGCATTGCCCAGCCGGCTCAATACCTGCTGCCGGGCAAAAGCATCATCCACGTCATCATCAAAAATAATGCGGATATAACTGAGCCCAAATGCAGAAGTCGTTCTAAGATTAGCTTTTTTCTGAACGCTGTTTAAAGAAACTTCCAAAGGTATCGTTACAAATTGTTCCACCTCTTCGGCGCTACGGCCCGGCCATTGCGCAATAATGACAATCTGCGTATTGGTTACATCCGGGAAAGTTTCTACAGGCGTATTCTTATAACTGATAAACCCGAGTATAGCCAGCACTGCTGTCATGAAAAAAACAAAGTAGCGATGCTGTAAACTGAAGCGGATGATCCGCTGAATAAATTTATTCATACTATTTTTGTTGGTAGTAGTCTTTTTACTGGAGCCAGGCTATTTATCCATTAATTTCCTGTACACTAAAATCTGGTTCTGCGTAATTACCTGCTGACCTGCTGTTACGCCTTCCTTAATAAAAGTATTGGCGCCGTTCACTTTCAACAGAGCCACTTCCTGTACTTTCACATCGTTGGCATTATTGAATATCACTACATAATTTTTTCCGTTCTCGCTGATGATAGCTGTTGATGGAACCTCCAGCGCTTTTTTGCCTTCGCTGTTGCTGATCACTACCTGGGCGAACATTTCAGGTTTTAGCAACCCGGCCTTATTGGGTAAAGTGATTTTTATTTTCATCACCTTGGTCACAGGGTCCAGCGCTTCATTTATTTTATCCACTTTACCATAAAATATACTGTCGGGATAAGCAATAGTGGTTACGCTGGCCTTATAGCCTTCTTTTATCTTGGCCACATCGGTCTCAAATACATTAGCCCAGATCCAAACTTCGCTGATATCGCCTATGGTAAACAGGCTACCCGAATTGTCATTACGAATAAAATTGCCGGGATTAATCAGCTTCTCTACCACATACCCGCTGCGCGGTGCGGTGATCAGGTATGATCCGTTTGCGGAAGTTCTTCCGCCGCCATTGATCTGCATCTGTTCGCGTAGCTTGTTTGCGTTAGATTCCGCCTTATTATAATTTTCTTTGGCCTCTAGATATTCTCTTTCGCTGGCAATACCATTTTTATAAAGATGCTCCGCATTATCCAAACTGCGTTTGGCTATGGCCACATCGTTGCCGGCTACTGACAGATCTGCATAGTTGCCGGCAATATCCGCGCTCTTAATGGTCGCTAATGCCTGTCCTGCTTTTACATAATCGCCGATGCTCACATTTACCGACATTACCTGCCCGCTGCTGAATGGGAACACCTTTACCACTTTGTTTTCATTAAAACTCACTTCGCCGCTTAGCTTTACCTCATCATCGATATTACGAAGCTGAACAACATCCATTTTTAAGAGTTGCAGGGTACTGTCGCTGATCAGTGGTTCATCCGCTGTTTTCTTTGGATTGGTATCGGAATTACCGCAGGAAGCCATCAGCGTTATCAATGCCGATCCAAAAAAGGTAAGGAAAAAAATATGTTTCATCGTTTATCTTATTAAAGTTTGATTATGCTCTGGTTGATTGTATAGTTCAATTCCGCGGCGGCATTGCGCTGGTTGGTCACCTGTAGCCATTGTTTAACCCGCGTTTCCTTGTAAGCGTCAAAAAAATCAATGAACTCAATCAGGCTTACCTGTCGCTGACGGTAACTATCGATCATATTTTTCATCAACGTTTCATAATTATCCTGCATCAGGGCATTATCGTTACTAAGCATGGAAGTGGCATTGATCAGTTTGCGCCATGCCCACAAAACCTCTTTGTTTACCTGGGTCTTCGCCTGCTGTTCCACTACGCCGCTTTGTTTGTAAGTAAACTGCGCAGCGGCGATATTTGCTTTATTTTTATTGAACAGGGGCAGCGGGGCAGAAAGCGCCAGTCCATAATAATTACGTACATAACTGTTCTGCCTGTCGTATTCGATACCCACGCTTAAATCAGGTTTGGACAATGCTTTCTGGTAGTTGATGTTATGCTGCTGGAAAAGCGTTTGCGCTTTAGCGAAAGCCAAATCAGGTCTTAGCTGCAAGGCGGAATCCTGCAATAGAAGAATGCTCAGGTCGCTGATCTGCGCCGTATTAAACGACTGCGCCGCATTGGCCACCACACATACGTTATCATTTAATTGCAGTAAAGCCCCTATTTCCTTTTGCAGGTCGTACTGCTGCCGAAGGTTTTCATTATAATCGCTTTGCAAGGAAAACAGTAATGCTTTAATGCGAACATTTTCCTTTTGAGAGATATCGCCGATCTTCAGCATATCGTCCATTCCCTTTACCAGGGTTTGCATAGTTTGCATTTCGTTCTGATAAATGGAGGCGGTATTCTGCGACTGAGCGAGGTTATTGAGATCGGTAGACAGAATATATTTAAGGTTGCGCATCACATCATTAAACTGAGCTTCGGCGCTTAGCACATTATCTTCCGCTAACTGTGTTTGCTTTTTTATTTTACCAGCGGTTCTTATAAGTTGCTGTATCTGCACGTCTACCTGTCCGTACTTTTGGCCATCTTCTGTTTTATGACGGAAAAATTTACCGTCATAAATATTCTGGCCAATGGTGAGTGTGGGATTATCCCATACTTTAGCCTGCTGAACCAGGGCTTTACTGATGTTAACATTGTACTGGCTGGCCAGAAGGGCCAGGTTCTTTTGGAGAAACAGTTGTTCTGCTCCTGGAATGGTTAGCTGGAGTGTATCGCTTGCAGGAGCCTGCTGAGCTACTGACAGGATTGGCGATAAGCCAAAGATTATCACTAATCCAAGAATAAAATTCTTTGAAATTTTCTGTTGCATGTCCTTTGCCATTAATTACTGCGCAAATTTGCTACTACTATAAGTGGCATGCAAGCGGGATTCGTTTAACAGGCAAAAGCTGTCGTTGAAACAGTTGATGAAACAATTTCTCTGACGGCAAAAATATAAGTGCCAGTAAGACCACTTAACGGATTGGACATTAAGCGTGCATTAACCTGCTTCAATTCGCCGGGTACTATTGATGCTAGAATAAATAAGGATTAACGCTTATGCTGCAACAAATGACCCTTACTAAATAATTTTTATAATATCTGCGCTATCTTCTTTTTCAAACTATGAAACCGGTAACCGGCAGTGACAGAGAAATCAGTATTTATCCTGCTTAAATTTTTTATGAAAAGATTCGTTTGTAAATCATCCCACCTGGCATTGATATAAAAATAATAGCGGGGGCCATTATACCCAGCATTGACCCATGATTGCAAATCATATACTGCCTGGAGATGCTTATTAGCGGTATTTATTTCTCTTAACCCTCCGCCGCCGATCAGTACAGCCGGGGCTATGCTCCATTGACCTTCCTGAAAAATAAAGTTATAGGTGTACCCTATCCTTGCGATCGCGGAAACCCATTGCGGATTTAAAGATAATAGCTTGAACGTGGCTGAATCGCGGACCATATTGCGGGAAGGGTTCTTCCAGTTTACCTGCTGCCACAATGGGGTACCCATCAGGAAAACTGAGCCGGCGCTACGGGTTTGCTGTTCCGAAAAATAGTTGGCTGCCCCGAAAGAGAATCGCCTGGTATTGGTAAAATAATAAAAATCGGCGCCCGCATCGGTAAACTGAATATTCCGAAAGGGCTTATACCCATTTCTCCGGTTTATTCCAGGTATCAGCAAGCCATTATAAGAATCATAAAAAGGCCAGAAAGCCATTTTCCTTCCGCCAAACCGGAAATCCAAAGAAGCGTATTTGAGTTTAACGCCATTGTCAAGCTGTGTTCCAGGCATTCCCCATGAGTATTTCAGCGAGATCCATTTATAGTTTAGATAAATGCCGACATAACCGCTGCTGTTGGCAACAAGACTGTAATCTTTTCTATGCATTCCAGGAGTGCTGAAATTAAACCGGCTACTATAGGAACCCGGATATACTTCAATAACATTGGAGCGCTCAAATTTTCGGATATAGTTGGAGTCAATATCGGGTTGTTGCGCAATTAAACAAGGATAATCTGTAAGAAATATAACGGCAAAAAAAATCATATCCAATAACCAGCGTGTCATGTACCCCATTGCCCCATGAAGTTTTGCGCTTCGGCCATTTCCCATTCAGCCATATTGGATGATAAATGCCCGCAATTATGAAGTGACCACTGATGCATATCGTTTGATTTGTCGTCAAAGATATCCGGCCCGATTATTAGTGTAGGCGTATATCGCCGGAAAGGCAAAATCAATCGCCAAATAGATAAAAACGGCAGGGAAGGTTTATGAAAAAAATTCCGGATCTTATTTATTCCAAAACAAATTCCACATCTTCTTCCCGATTCTCATTAAACTCTATAATGAAGTTATTTTTGCCTTCGCCAATAATGATAGCGAGGTATTTTTGCTGAACAAGTTCCAGCAGGGATAAAAAGGTAAAGATAGCCTGGAGGCGGTCTTCACATATTTCAAATATTTTTTCAAACGACATTACTTTCTGGGTCCGCGCAGCTTCCAGCATATACTCGCGGCTCTCTTCCATGGTATAATTATACCTGACCACGGTATGCACCGGTTTGTTGTTGCGCTCTTCAATTCTTTTCATCACCTTTTCAAAAGCTTTCATCAGCTTGAAAAGGGTGATGGCCTGGATCTCTGTTCCTTCGCTGCTCTCTTCGCCGATATAAGAAAGCTCTTTATGGAGGTTGCCTCTTTTTACCATCAGCATGCGCGTCGCTTCCATCTCCGCAAAGCGGGCGGCGGCTTCCTTGAATTTCCTGTATTCAAGTATCTTATCAATCAGTTCCTGCCGGGGATCTATCTCATTGCCCTGCTCATCCAGTTCCTTCCTTGGCAATAACATCTTTGCCTTGATCCGCATCAGGGTAGATACAAAGAGTATGAATTCGCTCGACAACTCAATGTTAAGCTTATCCTCGCCATGTATATAATCGAGGAAATCCTTAATAATACTCGTAATCGGAATATTATAAATATCCAGTTCATCGCGTTCGATAAAGAACAGCAACAGATCGAAAGGGCCCTCGAACTGCGGTAATTTGATCTGGTAACTGGGTTGGTTCATGTGCTGTTAATAAGTAGGCGCTCAGGCAGTCAAAGTTACGGATATGGGAACGATTAAAATTTTGCTGAGAAGCCTATACCCAGCAACTGCCTGATCTGCATGCGGGCAATGGCGTCGTCGTCGTATAGGAAATCTACAGCTATATTCGCCGACAAAAACTTATTTACTTTCATGGATATTACATTCGTCCAGAAAATATCTATGTTCTGGGGTTTGTGTTTATAATTACTGAAAGCGTCAAATCTCGATTTGTAATTTACATTTTTAAGAATCTCTTTGTTAAACTCGGCGCTGAGAAAGGCGCCCAGTTCATTCTTCGATTTTTTACCGGGTTCTACGCCATAAGCGCCTAAGGCAGAAAGGAAATCATCACTAACGATGATCCATCTTTCCGTTAGCGGCGATATGAATACAGAGAAATAATCGGCAGGCTTATAATCAAACCCCGCAGATAATAATACATACGCAGGCGCCATGAAAGTAGAGGTCTTGGTTTGTGTTTCTACGCCATTAGGCGCTTTATCGTAAGCATACCCATTCGCAAACTGCGTTCTGAAATTAAACAGGGCGCTGGCATACCACTTGTGGCCTATATCGTATCCATATTTAGATAACAGGTCGAGTCGGTCGTCGCTTTTCCGGCTTCCGAGGCTGGTAGTATTGATATACCCGAAACCCAGGTCGAGCGTATTGTCCCAGGCTTTTTTTCCTTCTTTATACCGGGCAAAAAGATTCATGAAGGCCACTGCGGAGAAGGATGATTTATCGCCCCCGCCCTGCCAGTTTGATAAAGATCCCTGTGCAAGATTAAGGGTGAACAGGCCGCCTTTTTTCCAGCCATGTTTATAGGTGGTGTCTTCTTCCATGGAAGGCTTGTTCTTTGCCTGTTTCTGCAACTCTGTTACTGTGGCATCCTGGGCGAAAGAAAATATAAAAGCCGTTAATAGCAATCCGGAAAACCATATCTTTTTCATATCATGGATTTATTAAAAAAATCGGTTATGCAAGTAAGTGAGTAATGATGAGCGTATA
>JBDTVL010000077.1:0-8093 GCA_040007215.1 Flavitalea sp. | reverse complement strand
GAATTAGATCGAACCCGGGATTCCTGATCCGCGGTGATTCGTTCGCCAGCGGCCATACTGAAAGAAAATGCATATGTATGGTATTTCAGAATGAAGCGTGGCTTGCAAATGGGCGACCCCTATGTTTCCATGCGCGGAGCGCTGGATAACAGAACGCTTTCTTATCATAATAAAGCTGAAAATGCTTTATACCTGTCGAGTTATCAATTGTCCAAAAGTAATATTCATAAATATGCCGCGCTGCTGGAGAAGTTTAAGCCCAGGGCCATCTGCGCCTTTCCAAGCTCCGTATTTGCGCTGGCTAACTTACTGGACGAGGCCGGAATAAGAATCAATATACCCCTGGTATTCACCTCTTCAGAAACCCTCTATCCATTTCAGCGTCAGCGAATCGAAAATAGTTTCTCCGGTAAAATAGCCGACTGGTATGGCAATGCAGAAAGATCTGTTTCTCTGGCCCAGGAGGAAGATGGCTATTACCGCGAGCTACCTGTTTATTCCAATAATGAATTCCTGGAAAATGGCGTCATCTCCACTTCACTGATCAACAGATCCTTTCCGCTGATCAGGTATTATGTGGACGATACCTTTGAAAAAGCGTTTACTCACGGAAAAGAAGACTGCGGAATCGCTATCAGATCGGTGGAAGGAAGGGTAGATGATGTGGTGATCTTACCCGATGGAACGCAGGTTGGTCGCTTAGGAGTGGCCTTCCAGGGCGTTAATAACCTGCGTTATGCACAGATCGTGCAGGAAGAAAAATCCGGCATTCGCGTTAACCTGGTAGTTACTCCTCAGTTTGGAGCTGCCGACCAGGATATACTTTTAAACAAGCTTAGGCAAAGATTAAATAATTCGCTCCTCATTACGTTTAGTAAGATAGACGAATCCGGGATCGTAAAATCCCGATCAGGTAAATTTAAACTGGTGGTTTCCAGGCTTTTGAATCCGAATTGATAATGAACCCTTATATGTTAGCTGAAAAGAGCCTAAGTAAACTTGCCGCTTATTGCGAAAAAGAGGAGTTTAAGGGATATGACCCTTACGACGGACTGAATAGCCGTCTTTTCCAGCATTTGCCCATTCTTCCAAAGTCGCGTTTGCCGCGATTAGCCTGGATACAGCTTTTTAAAAGGATGCCTGTAAACCTGCGCCCGTTAGTGGGTATAAAAAAAGAGTATAATCCCAAGGGAATGGCCTTGTTTTTGTCTGGATATGCCCAACTGGCTAAATCGGAGGGATTGGATAAATACCGCGATAAGATCAACTTTTTTACCGCCAAATTACTGGAATCCAAAACGCCTGGATTTTCCGGTAATTGCTGGGGATATAATTTTGACTGGGAATCAAAGGCATTCTTTCAACCCAAATTTACCCCAACCATAGTGGCTTCCACTTTTGCCGCCAATGCGCTTCTGGATGCTTATGAAGTTACCCGCGATCAGCGATTGCTGGAGGAGGGTATTTCTACAAGAGATTTTATATTGAAAGACCTCAACCGGACCGTGAATGATAATGGCAACTTTGTGTTCTCCTATTCGCCTTTTGACAGGACCTCTGTATTTAATGCATCACTGCTCGGCGCCAGGTTGCTGAGCCGTATCTATGCTTATACCAAAGACGAGGAACTGGCGCAAACGGCAAAAAAGGCTATCGCCTATTGCTGCGATTACCAGAATGAGGATGGATCCTGGTTCTACAGTACGCTGCCTTTTCATCAGTGGATCGATAATTTTCATACCGGGTTTAACCTCGAATGTATCATTGATTATACAAAGTTCACAGGTGATCATTCGTTCGATAAACATATTGAGAAAGGGATGAAGTATTATCTTGAAACTTTTTTTGATAAGGATGGCCGTTCGGCTTATTATAATAATTCCCTTTATCCTATAGATATTCATGCGCCTTCACAGTTGTTTGTAACGCTCAGCAAGGCGGGCATTTTTGATCAGCATAGAGCGCTGGCCGACAGGGTGCTCAGCTGGACTGTGAAGAACATGCAATCGCCCCAGGGCTATTTTTATTACCAGAAAAGGAAATTCCTGACCAACAAAATTTCGTATATGCGTTGGTCGCAGGCATGGATCTTTTACGGACTTACCCATTATGTCGGGAACGCAAAAAATGCTCATTAAATATTTCCACTATGAAAATTTGGTTTGACCTTTCCAATTCTCCACATATTAACATGTTCTACGACCTGATAAAGGAGTTGGAAAGCGAAGGGCAGGAGATCATCATCACCTGCAGGCCGCTGGCTAACACCATAGATCTGCTGAACCAGAAGATGATGAAGTATACTGTAGTGGGCGAACATTATGGAAAGAACCTGTACAAGAAATTTTTCGGTTACCCCATAAGGGTAATGCAGTTAAGAAAATTCCTGGCTAAGCAAAAGCCAGATATAGCGGTTTCGCAAAGTTCCTTTCATTCGCCGGTAGTAGCGAAGTTGCTGGGCATTCCCTCAATTTATACTAACGATAATGAACATGCGATGGGTAATAAAGCTGGTTTTTATTTCGCTACCAGCGTTATGATACCTGAAAACCTGCCTATCGAGAATGTAGTGAGGAAAGGGGCTTCCAGGAAACGCGTTAGTCATTACCCGGGCGTTAAAGAAGGCATCTATCTCTGGAAAAAAGGTGAAATGATCCATAAGTCGCGCGAAGGCCGCGATCTTTCCAAAGTAAAAATATATGTTCGGCCCGAACCGCTCACGGCGCAGTATTATAAGGGAGGTCTGAACTTCCTCGATGCCACGTTGGAACAACTGCAGCACGATGTTAATGTGATCATTCTGCCCCGCGATAAAACGCAGGCAGCCCATTATAAGCAGGCAAAATTTTCAAAGCTCACTGTGCCGGATAAGCCGCTTGAATTTGATCAGATTGCAGAAGATTGTACGCTATTCATCGGCGCAGGCGGATCTATGACAAGAGAACTGGCTATACTGGGTATCCCCACTATTTCCGTTTACCAGGATGATCTGCTGGAAGTAGATAAATTTCTGCTGGAAAAAGGGGCCATGCTGCATCAGCCCGATATCACAGCGGAAAAAGTAATGAACTTTCTTCGTTCGCTGGAAGATAAAAAACCCGACCTGGAGCTTATGAATAAAGGAAGGGAAGCATACCAATTATTAAAATCAAACATTTATAAACTCAAAAAGTAATGGTCAAAGTAGGATTAATTGGAGCAGGAAAAATGGGGCTTTCGCATTTATCAATCCTGGGCGCTCATCCGGACGTTAATGTTGTGGGCGTATGCGATACTTCCAAAATGGTCACGGATGTACTGGAGAAATATGGGTCGTTCAACGGTTTCTCCGATTATAAAAAAATGCTCGAGAAAACGAATCCCGATGCTGTTGTTGTTGCCGTTCCCACAAAATTCCATGCTATTATTGTAAAGGATCTTCTCGAAAGAGGAATCCATGTTTTTGCTGAAAAGCCTTTTTGCCTCAATGCATCTCAAGGCGAAGAACTGGTTAAATTGGCTTCCGCAAGAAAGCTGATCAACCAGGTGGGTTATCATAATAAATTCATTGGCAATTTTACAGAGGTCAAAAGACTTATCGATGGCGGATATCTTGGCGATATCTATCATTTCGTGGGTGAATCGTACGGCCCGGTGGTGATTAAGAAAAAACAAGATACCTGGCGTTCAGATCCTGCAGAAGGCGGAGGGTGCCTGATGGATTATGCTTCTCATGTTATAGATCTGCTGAATTACCTGCTGGCGCCGGTTACCAAAGTGCATGGCGCAATACTCAAACCTATCTACTCAACAGGAGTTGAAGATGCCGTTTATGCCTTGCTGGAACTGTCTACCAAACTTACCGGCGTTCTGTCTGTGAACTGGAGCGATGAAACGTACCGGAAGATGTCTACTTCTATCACTGTAATAGGCACAAAGGGAAAAATCATTGCCGATGCCAGCGAGATTAGGATATTCCTGAAAGAAGAAACCAATAGCGGTTATTCAAAAGGCTGGAGCACAAAATATATTACCGATCTGACTGAACCAGTGGATTTTTATTTAAGAGGCGAAGAGTATTCCGCCCAACTGGATTATTTTATCAGGGCTATTGAAGGTAAAGTTCCTAATACCATCAACACTTTTGAAAGCGCATGGTTAACGGATAAGGCGATTGACTTAATTAAAAACACTAAATAATTTTTGATGGAAAGGATTCTTTTTGGAGATAACCAGTTTTTTGCGGTTAATCATATCTCGGATGAAAAGTCGAGGGCGCAGTCGATCAGGTTCAAGGATGATTCAGCGATCATTAAAACGCTGGATTATGCTATAGAAGCGGGTATTAACACTTTTATGTGCACCACACACGACAGAATAGGCAATATCTGCGATATCATTCGCGCCAATCCGGATAAGTACAAAGGGTTTAAAATATTTCCCTGTATGCCCTATGCCCATAAATATGCCAATGCCGTAACTGAACTTGGTATCATGGGAACGCTGAAGGAATATGTTCCCGGAAATTTCTTCGGATCATTGTTTAAAGGAGGGGTCGCTTATCTCTCCAAAGATTACCTGTCTATCATGGAGCTGATGATCGATGCCGAAATGAAAATGTTCAAAGGCATAGATACTCCGGTCATATTTCTCCAGAATGTAATAACCGATCTGTTGCTGGGATTACGGATGAATGAAATGCTGGTGGCTTATCATAAATATGTACAAAAGAAATACAATGCTGAAGCGGGGTTCATCACTATGAACATGCCGAAACTGTTAAAAGTTCTGCAGGATGCAGGCATTGAAAATCCCATTATCTGCTCTTCTATCAATAAAGTAGGATTCCGCATGTCGGGGGGTAAAGAAATATATGAGCATACCCTGAAGACGAATACTTTCAGAGCTATCGCCATGCAGGTGCTGGCCGGCGGAGCCGTATCGCCAAGGGAAGCTTTGGAATATGTATGCCGTTTACCAAATATCGAATCGATTCTTTTTGGCGCTTCTTCCAGGGGAAATATCCAGGAAACAGCTAACCTGATACATCAGTTCGATCAACAGTTTAATATTAAATCCGTTATATGATCATCGCAATTATTGCCGGGGCTAGACCCAATTTTATGAAAGTGGCGCCAATTATTAAAGCCATCAATGCAGCCAGAGAAAATGGCGAAGACATTAATTTTCGCCTGGTACATACTGGTCAGCATTATGACAAAAAAATGAGCGGCGACTTTTTTGAACAGCTTGGCATTCCTGAGCCTGATGTAAACCTGGAAGCCGGCGGAGGTAGCCAGGCCGAACAGACCGCGGCAATAATGGTGCGTTTTGAAAAATATATCGAGGCCAACAGGCCCGACGTAGTATTGGTGGTTGGCGATGTAACCTCCACTATGGCCTGCTCTATCGTAGCCAAAAAATTGAATGTGCAGGTGGTGCACGTAGAAGCTGGTATTCGCTCTGGCGATATGACCATGCCTGAAGAAGTTAATCGTATCGTTACCGATTCTATCACGGATCATTTTTTTACCACCAGCGATGTAGCTAACAACCATCTCCGCAAATCTGGCGTGGACGACAGCCGCATTCATTTTGTAGGTAATACCATGATCGACACCTTATATAATAATCTCGACAGGTTACAGAAGCCTGCAGTATGGGATGAGTTTGGTCTGAGTTCAGGAAAATATTTCCTGGTTACGCTTCACCGGCCCGCAAATGTTGACGACCCGCATAAGCTGAAAGCTATGCTGGATGCCATTCTTGAGGGCACCGGCGATTCCCCGGTAGTATTCCCCGTTCATCCCCGCACCAGGCAGAAACTGGAAGTGATCAATTATCGTCATCCGCGACTGCTTCAGGTAGAACCTATGGGCTACCTTGAATTTATTTATATGGTGAAGAACTCGCAGGCCGTTATCACTGACTCGGGTGGTATTACCGAAGAAACAACTGTACTGAAAGTGCCGTGCATGACTTTAAGAGATTCAACGGAGCGTCCTGAAACGGTTACTACTGGTTCCAATGAACTGGTGGGAACTGATCCTGCAAACCTTGCCCCTTACCTCGAAAGGCTGCTTATGGGAAAATGGAAAACGGGAGCTGTTCCACCTTTATGGGATGGTAAAACATCTCCCCGGATAGTGTCTAAATTAATAGCCTTGTATACAGACAGCGCCGTTACCACATAATGAGGTTAACCACTTGCGTTGCTGAACCTGTCCGCCTTAACCTGAAATATTATGAATTACAGATTTATTCGCTTCCTGCAACTAGTACTTGCAGGGCTCGACCTTATAACGCTTAACCTGATCGTTCTGGTTACGCAATTATGGTTAAGTGATCTCATTCCCGTTACGCATTTTGTGGTATATGCGCGGTTCTGGCTGTTCCTCAACCTGGCGTGGTTGCTGGTAAGCTGGGTGGGTAATGTGTATAATGAGAAATACATCAATACTTTTGAGATGTTTTCGCGGCGCACCACCCGCGTGTATTTCGGATGGCTCGGAATAGTGATGCTGTATCTTTATTTCTTTCAGCAGTTCCAGTTATCTCGTCTATTCATCTCTATTACTCTTTCCAGTATGGGCGTTATGCTGCTGGTAAACAGGTTTATTTACCTCATGATCCGTCACTATTTCCGTCACCAGGAATACCTGGTCAGAAAAGTGATCATCATCGGCTATAATGACGTGGCTAAAAAGCTGGTGCATTATCTTGAAGAAGAAGGCATGAATACGGAAATTGTCGGCTTCTGTGAAGAGCAGAAGAATGTGCATGAGTTATCCAATTATCCCATTATCAGCGATATTGGCGGCGTGATGCATGTTTCTAAAAAATACCAGGTAAATGAAATTTATTCTACTATCGGTCCCGAACAGGATGGCGATATATATGAACTGATGATGCAGGCCGACCAGGAATGTATACGATTCCGGATCATTCCCGATCTGTCTTTTTTTATTAAAAGACCTGTGTATATCGATTACCTGAAAGATATGCCGGTATTGTCCATCCGCACGGAACCGTTGAATGATGTAAGCAACAGGATAAAAAAACGCCTTTTTGATATTGCGGTGAGCTTACTGGTTATTATTTTTATTCTGTCGTGGCTGGTTCCTATTATGGCCATACTGATACTTATTGAATCGCGCGGTTCCATATTTTTTGTGCAGGAAAGAAGCGGCAGGGATAATCTTCCTTTCCGCTGTTATAAGTTCAGGAGCATGAAAATGAATAAGGACGCGAATTCCAAGCAGGCTACTAAGAATGATGCAAGGCTTACCAGGATTGGTAAGATCATGCGAAGAACCAATATAGACGAGTTTCCGCAATTCATTAATGTGCTGAAAGGGGAAATGAGTATTGTGGGGCCGCGTCCGCATATGCTGAAACATACAGAAGATTATTCCAAAGTGATAGGACAATATATGATCCGCCAGTTCCTGACCCCTGGTATTACCGGATGGGCGCAGGTAAACGGTTTCCGCGGCGAAACAAAAACGATCATGCAGATGCAGCAGCGCGTTGAGCATGATATCTGGTATATGGAAAACTGGAGCATCTGGCTGGATGTGCGCGTGATGTTTCTTACTGTTTACAATACATTCAAGGGGAATAAAAATGCTTTTTAATTATATTTTATTATCTTCTCATTAAATAATAATACATGGACAATCCGAATTTTGTACAGCGGAAGACATGCCCTGCTTGTGGAGGAACCGAATTTACACAAGTGTTCAAGATAGGATATGACGATCCTGTCATGAATAAGTATCTGCATACCTATTATGACTACCAGGGCGGCGTAGAATTCGAATATTTGAAAGATGCCATATACTCTTTACAGGATTGCAATAATTGCAGGCTTGTTTTTCAGGAATATATTCCTGGCGATGATTTAATGTTCAGACTATATGAAAAATGGATAGATCCTGAGTTTACATTGAAAACAAGAGTTAACAAAGATGGCCTGGATTACTATAAAAGATTTGCTGCGGAAATAATTAACCTGCTGGCTTATTTTAAAACTAATGCCTATGAAACAAAGTTCCTCGATTTTGGACTGGGATGGGGAAAATGGTGCCTTATGGCAAAAGCATTTGGCATAG
>JBDTVL010000076.1:0-8116 GCA_040007215.1 Flavitalea sp. | reverse complement strand
TCCTTTTAACCACATCATCATCGTCGGCGCTAACGGTATTGCTGCTTTCCTGTTTCATAGCGGCTACTTCTTCTTCATTAAGCACGGGCTTATTATCTTCCAGATATTCTTTAAGAAACTGGCGGATGGAAGGAATAACATCGCTCCATTCTGTTTCGGAAGTTTTTGTCAGCGTTACAAAATTGCTGGCAATGAAAACAGCTTTTATAAAGGGAAAACCAAAGAGTTCCGTGGCCAGCGGAGAAGGTTTAGCGCTTTCTACATCCGGAAGATCGATGCTCTTTCCCGGGTACAACAGTTTGTTGGCTACAAACTTCATTGTTTCCGGATTGGGGGTCATTTCTGTATATATGCTTATAACGGGGCTTCCTGTTTTTATCATAACTCACAATTTAACCACAAAAGTAACAATCATGAACTAAAAAAGAAGGGATTTAGCAAATCCTTTCAATGGTCGCAATCATCTGCATGCGCATGATTATGCACCTGGCAGGATTTATAATTGTTCAGATGCGCTGTAATAATGAGGATCACGGCAAAGGGAAGTAACCAATACTGATAGTTATGCCATAATTGTTTTGCTATTAACAGGGCTATTCCGGCAGAAAAAATCATCAGGGGAGCAGTTCGGTGATGGTGTTTACGATAACCATGCCATAGCGAATAGAATCCTATGGAAAAGGCCAGCAGGATCATAAAATATTCAAATGCTTGATTATCAATGATATTTATGCCTAAAATTGGCAAGGAGCTCAGCATCAGAGGAAGAATGGCGCAATGAATGGCACAGGCCAGAGAAGTGACAATTCCCATTGCATCCCAATTAAATTTCTCCTTCATAAAGCAAATATAAAGCGTTTCATGCAACAGTGTTGCAAATTAATTGTTATTAATGTAGATAGATCATGGGCCTTAGGTTGCCGGTTGTAACTTTGTGTTTTAGTTGGAGGAGATTATGAGTAAAAAATCGCTTTTTTATATTATTTTTTTTATCGCTTTAGCCGTGGGATTCTATTTTGCCCTCACCAAAATAATACCTGGTTATGGCGATGTTAGGTTTCAGGTATTGAATGATGTACGTCCTTTTTCCTTCACCAACCAGGATGGAAAGCTTTTATCAGAAAGAGAGGTGAAGGGCAAGGTTTATGTTGCGGAATACTTCTTTACCACCTGCACGGGTATATGTCCTATTCTTAATAACAACATGAAAAAAATCTATGAGGTATTTAAGGACGAACCAGATTTTTTAATTTTATCGCATACCTGTAACCCGGAAACTGACAGCGTAGGCAGGCTGAAGGTTTATGCAGATTCTTTAGGCGTGAATACACAGAAATGGGAATTTCTTACAGGGAGAAAGGATAGCCTTTATTATGCGGCGCGCGTTAGTTATTTGCTGGACGATCCTAAAAACAATCTTGAAAATATCAATGACCAGTTTCTTCATACCCAGTTTTTTGCTCTTGTAGACAAGAATGGGCAGGTAAGAAAAAAAATATATGATGGTCTGAAAAAAAATGAATTAAGTGAACTGGAAAAGGATATCCGTGTTTTATTAAAAGAGCCCGCATCGGGAAAGCGGTTTGCCAATAATCTTTTTGCGAATTAAACAGGTATTAAATGGAAGTCATAAATATAAGCGGCAATGCAATCGACGATATTCTTAAAAGGAATCAGTTGAGCGTTACCGGCAGCCGTAAAAGCATTCTGCAATTATTTCTTCAAAGTAATGGGGCTATGGCGCATGCGGATATTGAAAAGCAAACCGGCGAAAAATTCGACAGGGTAACTGTTTACAGAACGCTTCAATCTTTTATGGAAAAAGGTATCATACATACTATTCCAACATCAGACAATTCTATACGGTATGCTTTATGCAAAGATGATTGCTCTGAAGGTCATCACCATGATAATCATGTTCATTTTCTCTGTAGCGTGTGCAGTCGTACTACCTGCCTCGATTCGGTGATGGTACCTGATGTTGCGCTGCCCACCGGATTTAAGCCTACAGAAAAACAAATGATAGTAAAAGGTATATGTGGCGATTGCCGGTAATACGAGAGGAACGCCTTAAAAAGTTAAAGCCCCGGTGTGGAAACACCGGGACTTTTTGGTTAAGGCTCTGATTAGTAGCTATTTTGAGATATCTTATTAAAAAAATATCGTTTTTATCAATTTTGACCCCATAAAGATATAAGGTAGAGTTTAAACTTTCAATACCACATAAGAGGTATTTTTTAATTTAACTTTTACCCTTACATGTTCTCCAGTTTGGCCATCTCCTCCTCCACAAATAACATCAGTTCCTTTATATGATCAGGCGAAAAGTTAAACTCCAGGCCTGCCAGCTTATACAATTCCGGAAGTGTTTTAGTTCCCCCCATACTTAAAGAATGAATATAATTGTTTAACGCTGCTGGCTTGTTTTCTTTGAATTGTTTCCACATTCCGATGGCGCCAAGTTGCGCAATGCCATATTCAATGTAATAAAAGGGAACTTCAAACAGGTGTAACTGTCTTTGCCAACCATATTTACGGTATTCTTCGAGGCCGCTGAAATCAATGACCGGCGAGGTAAATTCATCCAGTATACTTAGCCACACCCTGGTTCTTTCTTCATCAGTATGTGCAGGATGCTCGTAAATCCAGTGCTGGAACTTATCAATAGTAGCAATCCACGGGAAAATAGTGATCACTCTTTCAAGCTGACGTTGTTTTGCGCGTAGAAGATCATCTTTGTTCTCAAAATATACCTGCCAGTATTCCATGCTGAAAAGTTCCATGGCCATACTTGCCACTTCTGCAATTTCCATGGGATAATCCTTGAAAGAGCTCAGTTCAAGCGGATGCGTGAGGAAAGAATGAACAGCATGACCTCCTTCATGAACCATGGTGGTCACATCGCTGGTTTGTCCTGCGGCATTCATGAAAATAAAAGGAGCGCCTGTTTCTGCCAGCGGGCAGTTATATCCCCCGGGAGCCTTGCCTTTACGGCTGTCCAGGTCAAGCCTTTTCATTTTGTCCATCTGCTGAAGGCATTGCGCGAAAAAAGGATGAAGGTTCTGAAAACAGGCAATGGTCTTATTCAATAATTCCTGGCCGGACTTAAAAGGGTGCAATGGCTCAATACCCAGGGGCTCAGCTTCAAGATCCCACGGGCGCAGCGAGTCCAGGCCCAGTTTCTTTTTCTTGTTTTCATAAATGATATTTACCAATGGCAGGATATGTTGTTTTACCGCTTCATGGAACTGAAAGCAATCTTCCTTGGTATAATCGAACCGACCCAGTTCTTTAAACTTATAATCCCTGTAGTTTTCAAAGCCCGCGTTTTTACCAATCTGGTTTCTTTTATCAACCAGCGAATCAAATAATTTATTTAAAGTATCCTTATCTTCTATCCTTCTTTCATTGATCTTCCGGTATGCTTCTTCTCTCATGCTGCGATCCTGATCTTCCAGGAATTTAGCGGCCTGCTGCAAAGTATATTCCTGACCATTCATGGTGATGGACATTTTCCCCGATATCACGCCAAACTGTTGTTGCAATACGCTAAGCTCGGACTGGATGGGAACATTTTCTTCCCTGAACAGCTCGATGCTTTTCTTTACGGTGCGCAGGTAAGTGAAATAGGCTTCCTGGTCCAGTTCTTTTACCAGCGGAGAGGCTATCAACTTCCGGTTCAGCAGATCGGCATAAGGTTGAATAAATGGTTGGATCTGGGTACAGAAAAAAGTAAAAGCTTCTTCAAGCGTTTTATTCTCGGTATCACAGGTCATGCGAATCTGCCGCCAGCAGGCATCTTCACTGATCACCGCTTCAAGCTCACTACTGTCCTTCAGCCATTTTTCGAGGTCGGCTTTTGTATTCAATGGCTTTTCCAGCAAAGCCTTGAAATAGGGCTCCAGCGAAGGCCAGTCTGTAATGATAAAATCTTCCGGGAGAAATTTGCGGGGTAGTTTCTTTATATCGGCGGTCAGGGTCATTTCATAAAAATTTGATGTAATAATAGTGTTTAACCAGCAATCGTCGTCTGGTTTCAGAAACAGCATAAAAAACCGGTTTTCTCAAACCTGCAGGTATTTTGCTTGGCAAGATACCTACCTGAATGGAAAAACCGGGTTAAAGAATTATAAAAGTTATTCTTTGGCTTTCTTTTTAGGGGCGGCTTTCTTAGCCGGTTTTTTCTCTGCGCTTTCTTTCTTTGATTCAGACTTCTTTTCCTCTTTCACAGGTTCTGCCTTTTTCTTAGGGGCGGCTTTTTTAGGTTTAGCGTGTTCTTCCGCAGGCTCTTCTTCTTTTATCGCTTTCTTTTCCTTTTTAGGGGCGGCGACTTTTTCTGTCACTACTGGCGCTTCGGTTTCTTCTTCCTCTGCTTCTGTTTCTTCGGGAACAGGCGTAAGCTTGATCTCAATAGCGTTCTCTTTTAAAACGGCGAACCATTTAACCATTTTCTTGAGATCGCTGGAGTAGACCCTTTCAAAATCCAGGTCGGGGTATACTTTTTCGAAGTATTTTTTTAGGGCAGAAGCGTCTTTGGTATCAGGCGTTTTGCTTTCCGATTTTTCCATAGCCTGAAATATCTCTGAAAGGTTCACGTTATCTGTGACGGTAAACACTTCAATGCTTTCAAGATGAGAGAAGTTATGCACTCTTGAAGAAACGAACTTCGACGTTTTATCTTCCAGCGAACGAACGATGGCGCCATCGTTTTTGCTGCTTAACAATTCAAATAATCCTGGCATTCCTGTAACTGCAATAATTTTTCCGTATTCCATATCTGAAGGCATTTAAAAAAGGGACTGCAAGATAATCGATTTTGGTATTCAATGTTTAAGCTATTTGATACCGCTATAACCTCATCATTTTAACAATACCTGTTTTAAACAATGGCATTTCGAAGGTTTCTATAGGTATTGTCGTCCAAACGATTATAAGAAAAATTATGCCAAAAGGATTTACGCTCGTCATTGTTGTGTTTTTTATAGCGCTCGGCGCCTCGGCTCAGCAACTGAGTATCAGGGGAGTGTTGCAGGATGCCAACGATAAATCCGCTGTTATAGGAGCAACGATCCTTCTTTTGAGAGATAAGGATTCGGTTTCTGCCACAAATGCTATTTCTGATAAAACAGGCGCATTTATTATTAACCTGCCCGGAGCGGGTAATTATACCTTAAAAATCAGTTCAGTTGGTTATGAAAACCTTGAAAAGACCGCTGCCATCAGGGATAGTTCATTAGATTTTGGCCTTATTGCTTTTTCCAAACAGGCAAAACTGCTGGATGAAGTAATTGTTCAGGCAGCCACGCCGCCATTAAGACAAAAAGGCGATACGCTGGAATATAACGCCAATGCCTTTAAAGTTAACCCCTATGCCAACGCAGAAGATATGGTGAGGAAAATGCCGGGAATTACCGTTGACCAGGGAACAGTTAAAGCCGGGGGTGAGGATATTAAAAAGATAACCGTTGATGGAAGGGATTTTTTTGGCGATGATGCTACGGCGGCGCTTAAAAATCTTCCCGCCGATGTGATCGACAAGATCCAGGTGTTCGACCGTCTTAGCGACCAGGCAAGGTTTACAGGATTTGAAGACGCCAATACCACTAAGTCGATCAATATTGTTACCAAAGCAAATATGCGCAATGGGCAGTTTGGCCGATTATATGCGGGGTATGGGACTGATAATACCTATTCGGCCGGCGGCAACATGAGTTTCTTTAAAGACAAAAGGCGTATTTCGCTGGTAGGTTTATTTAATAATATCAACCAGCAGAATTTTGCTTCCGAGGATCTACTTGGCGTAACCAGCTCACAGAACCGTGGCGGTGGTGGAAGAGGCGCAGGCGGCGGCGGCGGACGAGGAAGTGGTGGCGGATCGGGAAATTTCCTGGTAGGCCAGCAGGCAGGTATAAGTAAAACGAATGCATTGGGCATCAACTTTTCTGATGCCTGGGGAAAGAAAACGGAAGTTACCGGAAGCTATTTTTTTAACAACAGTTCTAATAACACCAGCGAGCAGGTAAATCGCGAATTCTTCCTCAATGGCGATTCCAGCCAGTTGTATAATGAGAATAGCGTCGGCTCGTCAAAAAACAATAATCATCGCGTTAACCTGCGGGTAGAAATTAAGCTGGATTCTTCCAACACCCTGCTGTTTACGCCTAATATCAGTTTTCAGAATAATAAATCATTCGGTAATGTAAGCGGCGTAAATGAGTTCAAAGGAAATAATATTTCCAGCGAGTCGGTAAGTAATACATCACAAAACGCTTCGGGATATAATATCCGAAACGGAATATTGTTCCGGCATGCTTTTGCTAAAAGAGGAAGGACTTTTTCGGTTAACCTGAATACCGGTATTACGAACAGGGATGGAGAGAGTTACTTGCAGGCGATCAACCGCTATTACCAGAATGGAGAGAGGGCCGATTCACTACAGCAATTTTCTGATCAGCTTACCGACGGTTATCAGGTATCGGCTAATTTCGCTTATACAGAACCGGTAGGCTCGAAAGGTCAGGTACAGTTGAATTATACGCCGTCGTATTCAAAGAACAAATCGGATCAGCAGACTTTTCAGTATGATGCCGCCGATGGAAAATATTCAAATTTTGATTCGAGCTTATCCAATCGATATAACAATGTTTATTCTACGCAGAATGGCGGCGTCACTTACCGGATCGGTAACCGGGATAACATGTTTTCTGCGGGGCTTGCTTACCAGTATGCCGATCTTTCCGGCGACCAGGTATTTCCTTATCCCACTACGGTGAACAGAACTTTTGGAAACCTGCTTCCCAACCTGATGTTCAGGAAAAAGCTGACTGCAAAAAGTAATATCCGGATTTTTTACCGCACCAGCACCACTGCGCCTTCTGTTAACCAGTTGCAGGAAGTGATCAATAACAGCAACCCCCTTTTCCTCCTAACAGGTAACCCGAACCTCGATCAGCAATATTCGCACTCGCTGGTAGGCAGGTACACCTTTACCAATACCTCAAAGGGGCAGAGCTTTTTGGGTAATATATTCCTGGAGAAAAGAAATGCGTACATCGGTAATGCCACTTATATCGCCACGGCTGATTCGGCGCTTTCGCCATCGGTAACATTATACAAGGGTTCGCAGCTTACAAGACCAGAGAATTTTGATGGTTATCTCAGCCTGCGGTCTTTCTTCACCTTCGGAATGCCTTTAAAATTCATTAAATCGAATCTTAACTGGAATGCGGGCTATTCGTATGCCAGAACGCCGGGCATGGTCAATAATATTTCTAATATTTCGAATGCCCAGAATTACAATGCAGGGGCAACGCTGGCCAGTAATATCAGTGAGTATTTGGATTTCACTTTTTCCTATACAGCCAATTTCAATAAGGTCAAGAATTCCATTCAGCCTTCTCTGAACAATAATTATTTCAACCAGGTGGCGCGTTTCCAGTTAAACCTGTTATCTAAAAATGGCTGGACATTCCAGAACGACCTGAATAATCAATCTTACACGGGTTTGACAGATGGATTTAACCAGAATTTCTGGCTCTGGAACATGAGCGCCGGTAAAAAGTTCCTGAAAAACCAGATGGGCGAGCTCAGGTTATCGGTATTTGACCTGCTGAAGCAAAACCGAAGTATTACCCGTACCGCCACAGAAACCTATATTGAGGATGTTCAGACCAGGGTTCTTCAGCAGTACTTTATGCTTACATTCAGCTACCGGTTAAAGAATTTTGGGGGTAAAAAATAATTTTGCGTTTGCGATAAGCTTTGGGGGAGTTATTTTTGGCGTAATATCGTTTACTGCAATAATCCCAGGGTTTTGAATGAATGGCAATTAATTGAACAGCTAAAGCAGGGTAATGAAACTGCTTTTAAAACGATTGTGGAGAACACTCAGGGGTTAGTATATAGTACCGCCATCGGAATTGTACAGAACGCCGAAGATGCCGAAGATGTTACCCAGGAAGTTTTTGTGCAGTTGTACGAATCTATTGATACATTCAAGGGAGAGTCAAAGCTATCTACGTGGTTATACCGGATCGCAGTGTCGAAGGCGATGGATCATTTAAGAAAGAAGAAGAGAAAAAAGAGGTTTGCCTTTGTCCAGAGTCTTTTTGGCGCT
>JBDTVL010000075.1:0-8163 GCA_040007215.1 Flavitalea sp. | reverse complement strand
TCTTGGTTCGAATCCAGGTCGGGCAACATTTCGGGACAAGTCGATTTATTCGCACTTGTCCCGTTTTTATTTCCGCTGAAAGCCGCGCCCGTTAGGTATATCAACTCAATCGCCTCATTATCCAGTAGTTCGGACGGAAAAATTCTAATCAAAATCAGATTCGCTGAATAATCGCCTTTTTCATGAGGCGCTATGAATCGCATCGGCGACACGGTTGGCTGAGCGTGTGGCGGCTTCTGTACCTCTGGAAAGGTTATCGGCATAGGCGCCAGCGAAATAGATTCGGCCGTGCGGCTCCATTACATGCGGCCAGAACTTATGGAGCTGACCGATGGGGAAAGATTCCCGCTCACAGGTAGAAGCATACGCTTCTTTTGTCCAGTCTTTACTGATAGCCTGTTCTATCGTATCGTTTTTACCGGGATACACTTCGCGAAATGCCGCAAGGGCTCGCTGAGGGGAGATGCCTCCCGGACCGGTAGCCAGAATAATCACCCGGTTGGTATCGACTTCATTGGTCGATTCCCATACATTCCAGAGGTCGGGACTACCAACATAAAGATTAACGGTGCCAATTCCATCGTTGAGCCAAAACTTTGAACTGGCCTGAAACACGAACCGCTGATAAGAACTGTAGGTAAGGTTATCAAAAATGAATTGTTTTTCGGGCGGCATGGCCGGGTACACCGGAATGTTTCGAAAAGCGGGCAGCGGGATGCAATTAACGTAATAATCGGCCTTCATCTCCAGTTCTTCATTAAATCGTTTATACTTAACCGCTACTTCACTATCGCTATGGCTGACCGACTTTATCGGAGAATTGAGCCATACCCGCTGGCCGAGGCGTTTCGCAAACGCGTTGGGAAGCATCTGGTTGCCGCCTTTAAGCCGGAATATTTTCTTTTCGAAGGTGGATATATTCCGAAGTCGATATACCGCAGCGGTCCATAATCCAAACAATGCAGAAACACCGCCGCCGCCGAGTATCTTCAGCGCGCCGGGCGAGGCGCCTTCTTTCTTAAATATGTCAGACATCGGAATTTTATCGAACTCGTCGAATCCGATGCCGAATGGCTGGAATTCGTCGGAGAATTTATCGAGGTATTTTTCTGTAAACAGTAATGAGAATTCCCACCAGGGGCGGCGTACGAGAAACTTTATTTCCCTCTCATTCAACCCGAAACTTTTTAAAACGGCTGGGTCTGCAAGCATCAGTTCGGTATACCATTTTCCGTCCATCCTGCGCAGGATATTATCGCGCCTGGGATAAGGCTGCACGGCCAGGTTGAATTCTCTTGTATATCCCCAATAATTAACGTACCCGCCCTGCGTGAAATGTTCCTGGCCAAAGTCGGCATACAGGCCATCTGAAAGCCCGTCGTGCGCCGTCATTACATGCCCTCCGTGACGGCCGGATGCTTCTAGTACAGTAACATCATGACCTTTTTTCATCAGTTCGTAAGCGCAGCAAAGACCAGCCATTCCTGCTCCGCCAATGATGATTTTTTTTGAAACACCGACATGAACCACATCATCTTTATCCTTATAGCTCATAGATATTAGTATTGGTATTGGTTAAAGTATGAGCCGTAAAGGAAACAATGCTACTATTGAGAACCTTGCACAGCTTATACAATTTAAGCTGTCTTTCGAGCAAATTGTCAAAAAACATCGGGAACGTTTTCGAAAATAGGAAAAAAATTGAACCCCAAGGGTTAGCTCAGAATGCCTACGCTTATTTGTTTGGTCAGTTTAATATCCACCTGCCGTTGTTGCTATTGGAGATTCTTTTTAAATCGAATTCAATATTAACGGCGTGGCCTCAATATAGGCAACTCCCTGCTATTTAATGTCGGGAGGAGTTTATTTCGCAAGCGTTATACAAGGTAATAATATTATAACAGCAACCGGTTTGTAAATAACCGATAATTCTAATTTATTAGTATTATACAGAACTGAAATATGAAAATAAAGTAAAAAGCCGAATTACTGTAAATGTGATTCAGCTTTTAATGGCAGACCTGCGGAATTATAATTTTATCTTTCCAAATGCAGATTCCGGATTGCCGCCAGCGGGTATTGATCCTACTATGCTATATCCTGCATCCAGCTCATGAATAGCAAAATTTACAAACTTCTGCTGCGTTCCTAATGCCTCTCTTTTAATGGAAAACTCAATTATTTTCTTCCCATCTGCATTTTTCAGATCAGAGAATACAACATTCCCTTCAAAATCAGCATCGGTATCCCACGACCATCCATCATTGTCGCCGCCCGAATGCAGGTAAATGCTTCCCCATTTGTCAACAGGACTTCCTTCTAAAAGATATTCTGAACCTGAAGCGGCAGGATACATCCAGAATTGATGCCCGGTGGCAGAATTATTATCGGCATCTATAAACATATCCATTACGGCAAACTCCATATTTTCAGTTCCTTCAATATAGAAATTAAGACTGCCTGCCGTTGCAAATGTTTTGATCGCCAGCAGCGAGTTACCGGCATCCATTTCATTAACAGTGGTATAATCAACATAGGTCCAGTCCGTAAAATCGCCGTCAATTTTGATATTGGGACCGGCTATATAAACCGTATCAGTAAACGAACTTGTTTCTTCCCCGTTCTTAATCGTTAACGTTGCCAGGAAATCACCCTTGCTATGATAAATATGAACGGGGTTCGGGCTGGTAGAAGTAGCGCTACTGTCGCCAAAGTCCCAAAGGTATTCTTTTGGATTTGTTGAATAGTCTTTGAAGTTTGCGATAAACCCATCGGCTACATAACTGAATACGGCTTTTGTCCCGCTTCCGCCGCTTTCCTTCTTACATGATATACCGGAAACGATAATAAGACTCAGAAAAATTAGTATTGAATTATTCGCTTTCATAAACTTTAAGTTGTTATTAATCGCCTATTTGCAATTGATGATTAAGCTTGTTCATTCCTCCATTCTCTTCCGCCCAAACATTTGAGTTGGCCAGCCTGACCGAATATTCAGACCTGTTTTTTAAAGCTTCGGAGTTATCGGAAATCTTAAGATATACGTCATAAAGCCCCTGCTCAATACCGCTGGCGCTAATCGTTTCCTGTATAACAAGTTCACCCAAAGGTTTACACTTTCGGAGGTCAACCGCTAACTGTAGTTCATGCACCTGGCCATTGGATTTATTTTTGAGTACAAGACGGGTAACTTTTAAATTATACAGCGGAGCATAACCCTTATTAGTGAGTTTGATATTGATAGCAACACTTGCATTCAGCGCAATTTTTTCAGGAAGGCTGGTGGTTTGCAGTATAAGCCTGTATCCTAAGTTTCTCTGCAGCTCGTCAAAACATCCTGCAACTTTCCATGCATCTATTATGGGTTTGTACCAATCCAGGTTAAGGTATGTCCATCTCAGCAATTTCATTGTCGACGTGGCCTGGGGACAACCTGGAGTACTGCTTGGAGGATCAGGCGGGCAGGTTTCTCCACCGGTGGGCACAAAAAGTCCTTCCTTGCTGATGTATTCTTTATCGGCCTGAACATTACTATAAGTGCCATAATCATCTGCACTGGCCATGAAGCAATCGTTGTGATGGCCCACCCTGGACCTGGCTTCGCTCGAATACGCAATTAAAGAATCAACAGGATTCGCCGTGCCAAAAATATCTTTTTTCTCACCTGGCGTTCTTACCTGCACCATGATAGACGATGGCAGTACGCTTAATAGCTTCTCCAATACTTTCCGTTCATTTTCTGTTGTTGCCAGGCCATTACTGGAACTGTGCCATTCGCCCCAGGCGCCGATAAATCCTGCCTGGACAAAAGCGATGATATCTTTATTTTCCTCCAACAGCGGCTTAAGCTGATCGAGATGCTGAGTGATGATGGAAAATGGCGCATCAGCTACAGTCATATCATTCGTATAGGCAAACCGCAAAACACATTTAATGCCTGCATCTCTCAATTTTTGAAAGTCGGAGCGGATCAACTCAAGCTCTGCATCGCTGATCAGTTTGTCTTTGAATTTTTCGAGATAAAACAGTCGCAGGATCATGGACACGTTTTCTCCTTTAAGCGTGGCCAGGTCTGAAGTTTCAAGACCAGGTCCCTCGGATGAAACATCCATATTATGAATGAATCCACGCTCAGGGTTTGGAAAGATTTCATTTGATTCTTCGTACTGAACATCTTTTTTCGGCCCGTTGTTGTTACCCACCTGGCTTCGGGAGCAGGAAGCGACAAACAGGAGAATAACGACGCTTGCAAATATCCGTAACCATTTATTTAATGACATAGCGTATTATTGAGATTAATTGTAACCCGGGTTCTGAATAAATTTGCCCTTCCCTTCGCTTACTGTTTTCAGAGAAAATGGAAAAACAACTTTTGAATCGTTCGCATACGTTGATCCGGTGAGTTCCTTGCAGCGTGATACGAATTTTCCATGCCTGATCAGGTCCGCGCGGTATTGTCCGTTCTCACACCAGTATTCATGGCTTCTTTCCGTAAGGATCATATCATTGAACGCATCCAGGGAAGAATAATCAGCCAAATGTATATCTTCAATACCGGCTCTTCTCCGGACAACATTAACGAGTTCGATCGCTTCCTCATTCGGCGCCGAGCCATTTGCAATAGCCTCTGCCTTTGATAAAAGCACATCCGGATACCGGTATTGAATAATGTCAACGTTTGTAAATGGAGTTGTCCTGGCATCATCAGGATTTATCTTTAATGGAATAGGTCCAAGATCAATATTCGTTCCCGGGTTGCTACGATTGTATAAGGTTCCGTCAGTGCCTGTATAGTGATCGATCAGCATAGTCTTTCTTACATCGCCGCTTTCAAAACTGTCATAAAATGCCCATGTGCTTTGAACGGTGGCCCATCCGCCCTGCGGATCATAATCGGATGGCAATACCATTAATTGCCATTGATTTTCGCTGGTTCCTTCATAATTGCAGGGAATGGCCCAGATAACTTCATGACTTTTTTTCGCTCCATCCAGAGCCCACATACCTACATAATCCTCATCGAGCGAATAATATCCGAGGGATATGATGTCATCGCAAAGCACTTTAACCTTATCCCATTTTTTTTCGTGCAGGTTCAGCCTGATGTTGATCATTTTTGCCATAGCCTTATTGAATTTCCCATATTCTGCATTGGAAGGATCTGGCAGATCTTCAGCTGCCGCGATCAGATCGTTTTCAATAAAGGATACCATCTCTTCGTTAGTCAGCCTGGGAAGGGGATTTTCCACAAGGGGTTGTTTAAGCACTTCAATGGGCGCAACAACGAAAGGGCCATAGAAATCGAAAAGGTCATACGCCAGTAAGGCTCTGGCACATTTCACTTCAGCGATAGCTCTTTTCTTAACTTCATCGCTCACCTGCGATTCTTCGATCAGGTTAATGGTCATCGTCATCCTGCTGATCTTGTTGTAATACCAATCATAGAAGAAGGTGACATCATCGCTGGCCGGTGTATAGTTGAGTAAATGACCGTATTGCTGCACGCTGAATTTTCCGGAGAGAATTTCAGTAGTGGCATCACTGACAAACATGATCCCCCTTTCTGATGTTGTGTTGATACCATCCCACCAGGATCCCCTGAGCGGGTAATAACAGGCAAATACCATAGCCTCTACATCGGCTTCAGATTTAGGAAAGATAGCCGGATTGATCTCCGAGTAATCGATAGACACCAGATCTTTTGTACAACTGCTCAGGCTGAAAATCAGGCTTACGTATAATATTATTCTTTTCATAATAGTATTATTATGGGGAGTTGTTTATTTAAAAGTGACGTTGATTCCCACGGTGAATGTTTTTATGTTCGGATAAGCGGCAGTATAGGAATCCGTTTCAGGATCTATTCCGGAATAAGGAGTGAATACATAAAGATTATGCGCATCTATATGCAGTCGCACCGCAGTGAAAACCTTTCTGATCCATGGTTGCGGCAGATTATATCCAAGTGACACATTCTGGAGTCTGAAAAACCAGGAGCGTTGCAGAAAAAAATCTCCGCTGCCATAAGGCGACCATCCAAAAAACGAACTCGGATGCGTAGTGGAAGGATTTTCCGGCGTCCACCGTTCTTTTACTGTTCGAAGGGCATTGTAACCATAGGTATAAATCGGTTCAGCGCTTATGCCATACGACGTAAAATTAGGGTCTGCCATCTGTTGACCAAACAACCCATTAAAGTCCACATTCAGTGAAAAGTTTTTATACGAAACAATATTAGTGAACCCTGCTATCAGGCTGGGATCGGTAGAGCCCAAAAGCCTGGTATCTGCTTCATCAATTATTCCGTCGGGAGCGCCTGTCCTGAGAAAGCGACCGTTCTCATCCACAGCAGGGTTTCCATTATTGTCACGGGTAAATCCATCAATGTCTTTTATTTTGATCATTCCCGCTTTGAGCTCTGGTTGCGACTCATCCTTTTCGCCTATTTGCAATATACCATCAGATACTCTGGAGTACCTGGAGCGGATAGGATCGTTAGCGCTTTCATAAACAGAAGGTTTCCAGTCGTCTGCTCTTTTACGCCAGGTATCCCGGAATTTTGAAAAAGTGAATATGCTTCTCCATTGAAAATCCTTGCGGTCTATGTTAAGGGTATTAATGGTCACCTCGAACCCTCTGCTCTGCGTTTCACCGATGTTAGCCATAATCTGGCTCACTTCATTATAGGAATTAAGCGGTTTAAAAGCGAGCAGATCGGAAACTATCTTATTATACAATTCGATAGATCCGCTAACTCTTCCTTTTAGGATGGAATAATCGATGCCAATATTTGCTTCTGTAGTTGTTTCCCATTTCAGATCCGGGTTCTCCAACCTTCCCAATGAAACGCCAATGTCAATAGCGTCATTTCCGGAAAGCCAGGCAGGATAGGCATTGTAAGCGGCAAATGCATTGCTTCCGATCGATGCGTTGCCAGTCTGACCATAACTAACTCTCAATTTCAACTGCGGGATCGCGTTGTTTAAACCACTGAAGAATTTCTCTTCAGCAATATTCCATCCCACCGCTATGGAAGGAAAGGTTCCCCATTTATTATTCCGCGCGAATACGCTCGCGCCATCTGTTCGCACGGTAGCTGTTAAAAGATAGCGATCTTTATAATTATAGTTCAATCTGCCAAAGTACGAGGCGATCATATTCTCCGTCCTGGAGGAATTGACGACCTTGGTTCCGCTTCCCGCATTGAGGTTATTCCATAAAAATGCATCCGTAATAAATCCGGTGTTTGACTGGCTGTTAAAATCGCTGTTGGTCTTTTGTTCGGACAAACCAATGAGTACATTAAAATTGTGATTGCTCCTTATGGTTCTTGAATAATTTGCAGTTCCTTCCAGCAGGTAGTCATTTACATCCACATCTGCAATCGAAGCCCTTCCATGTTCGGCCGCTCCATGAAGCGTGGTTACCGGCAGATAATTCCATCGTTTTGTCAGACCGCGATCCACGCCAGCCTTCAACTTGATCAGCAGGCCTCTCATAGGCGTTATGTCGAGGAAAGAGTTGAGCAGCATTCTCTCTACCCTGCCCTTATCGCTTATGGTTAACAGTGAGTAGGGATTCGGTTGCAAAGCCAGTTGAGGATTCAGGGGGTAATGGCCGTCATCGTCTATAGCTTTAATATGCGGGCCCTGCTGAATCGCCGCTCTCAGAATTCCCGAATTTTCATACTGGTCTTCACCAAGCGAGCTGTTATTATTATTGATACGGCTTAAAGTAAGGTTGATGCCGAGTTTTATAAACGAATTTATTTTCTGATCAATGTTTGCACGAACGGTAATTCTCTGGAATGCCGAGTTCTTGATGATCCCATCCTGGTTATAATAATTTCCTGACAAAAGATACTTGGTGAACTGGTTTCCGCCAGTGACAGACACATTATGCTGTTGCGTAGCGCCATCGCGCGTTACGAGATCAAACCAGTCTGTGCCTCTTCCAACATTATTGATAGCATTCTGGGTATACAGCTTATGAAAATCGGCGCCGACAGGATTTGCCTGCGCCTCCTCAAGCGTTTTCACTGAACCGAGGATGACTTTCATCGCCCGCTGGAACGCCTCCTCGTAGACCCGCCGCACACCTTCCAGCAAAGGCAGTAGTCGGCTGGCATCACCGCCTCTCAGGTCATTCATATGCGTGGCAATC
>JBDTVL010000074.1:0-8231 GCA_040007215.1 Flavitalea sp. | reverse complement strand
AAAATGCCATCAAGTTCGGTTTGTATGACACCACCGGGCCCGCGATTATTCGTATAGGCGCCTCCGTTAAAAACGGTTCGCTCGTTATCGAGGTCTGCAATCCATTCGATACGGAAAGCGCGGTGTCCGGGACAGGAACGGGATTTGGATTGAGTTCTATCCAGCGTCGGCTATATCTTCTGTTTGCCCGTAATGATCTGCTCATCACTTCGGCAGTCAAAAATATTTTTACCACTATTGTGAAAATTCCCAGGAATGATAACCAGTATACTGATCGATGATGAGCCCTTGTCGCGCTCGCTCATCAAAGAATATCTTTTAGCTTACCCTTCAATAGTCATAGTTCAGGAATGTGCTGATGGTTTTGAAGGATTAAAAGCAATTATGCAACATAAGCCGCAACTGATCTTCCTGGATATACAGATGCCCAAGATCAATGGTTTTGAAATGCTGGAACTGATAGACGAACCGCCTGCGGTGATCTTCGTTACCGCATTCGATGAGTATGCCATCAAAGCTTTTGAATCGCATGCTGTCGATTATCTCTTAAAACCTTTCAGCCGCGAGCGGTTTGCCAAAGCGGTAGACAATTTTCTTGGCCAGCATCAGCCTTCCGCACCTGCCCTTCAGCCCCTGTTACAGTCGGCGGTATTATCGCCGCAACAGCGTCAGCGTATCGTGGTCAAAACTTCGGGAAAGATAAAGATCATACCTGTGGAAGATATTCATTACCTGGAAGCGGCAGACGATTATGTAAAGATCATCACCAGCGATAGCTCCTTTTTGAAAAACCGCACCATGGCTTATTTTGAGGAGTCGCTGGATAAAGAACAGTATGTGCGCGCGCACCGTTCCTATATCATCAACGTACAGCAGATCGCCAGGATAGAACCCTATGAAAAAGAAGGTCACCTGGCTATACTCAGGAGCGGACAGCAGATACCAGTCAGTAAAAGCGGTTATACAAGACTGAGACAGTCGCTGGGATTATAAAGAGATCAGAACCTGGGACAAGGCATTGCCTTATATCCTGCGGGACGTTTAATATAGATAAGCGATATCTCGATACCCCCGCGGCTTTGAGAGGCCGTTTTAAGACTGGAAATATTAACGTCATAAGAAGCGCCAAACCTCAGGCCCTGGTATTCCAGACCGATATAGGGGATAATGGCATCATTAACATTATTCACCCTGCCCCATGCGCCTGCAAAGAAGCTGGTTGGGTTTTCTTCATCATCATTCAATAGAAATCCTAAGGCGCCTCCGGCCACAATATTCGTAGCGCCTGCCTGGCTGCTGAATAAAGTACTAAAATAAGCCGTCATGGAACGGTCGCCAATAGGCAGGGCGCCGCCGGCATTAACAGTTACCCGTGGACTAAGCTGGTAAAAAACATCGCCGGTAAAGGATTCTCTCGGCCTGTTCAGGTGATAGGCCGAAGCGCCGAGATAGAAATTATTATATCCATCTGTGGATCCATTGTACAGTGCGCCAACGGCAAAATCAAAATGGCTCGTATTGATCTGACGGTTGTCAATAGCTTCTGAGCTGGGGATGGTCCATCCGCCATTCTGGTCCAGTTCGTCCAGGAAATTGAGCTTGGTTCCATCCAGTCTTTTACTTGAATAGGATCCCTGGAAACCGAGGCTTACCTGTTGAAGTCCATCTTCGTCTAACCCTTTATGGTAGGCCGTGCTGATCGAAATAAAGTTTCCGGAAAGAATACCATTAGCGGTTTTATCGGTCATCGCCATAACACCGATACCCCAGCTATCAATTTCAGAAAGCTTATTGCGCATGATGGGCATATCGAAAGAAATGGTAGAAGTAATAAATGCTTTGCTGATCTCCGGCCATTGGTCGCGATAGTTTCCTGCCACCCTGAAATCGCCGACGAATTTACCAGTCAGGGCAGGGTTCAGCGTAAGCGGGGACACAAAAAACTGGGAGAAATTGGGATCCTGGGCAAATCCAAGCTTCACAGCGCTCAACAACAATATAAATAACACCAATTTACGCATCAGGCAGGATATCTTGATTATACAGGCAACCAATGTACAAAAAAAGCGGAAAAGCTACTACTTAAATAGAAGGTTTTATATCTGCACCTTAAGGCCATAAGCCAGGTCGCCGGCATCGCCAAGGCCCGGTACAATATAGCCTTTTGCAGTCAGTTCTTCATCTATTGCTCCGCACCAGATCGTTGCCCCAGGTTCATCGCGCTGTACGTATTCCAGGCCAACGGTACAGGCAATAGCTGCAACTATATGAATCTCACGGGGTTTTCCTTCCTGGCGGAGGTATTGAAGGGTTTTAACCAGCGACGACCCGGTAGCGATCATCGGGTCGGACAGGATCAGCACCCTGTTTTCCATTTCGGGGCAGGAAATATATTCGAGGCTGATATCGAAAGAGCCATCCAGCTTATGTTTACGGTAGGCGGAGATAAAAGCATTGTCGGCCTTGTCAAAAACATTCAACAGGCCATTATGAAGGGGTAATCCAGCCCTCAGAATAGTAGCGAGAACAGGTTGTTCTTTTAATACTTTGCAGATCGAAATGCCCAGCGGCGTCTGCACTTCTCTTTCTTCATATTCCAGTTTCCTGCTGATCTCAAAAGCAGCCAGTTCGCCCACACGTTCCATGTTACGCCTGAACCGCATACGGTCGGTCTGCAACTGCGTATCTCTCAGTTCGCCTATCCAGTTACTCAGCAATGAATAGCTCTCGCTCAGATTAATGACCATAATGATTGATATTTACAGGCGACGCCCCGGGGAAACCGTAGGCCACTTTAAAAACTGCTGACAAATAATTTTCAGCGCTTAATTTGCTACCGCAAATCTAAAACTAAATCGGCAATCAAAAATTTATACCATGGTATACAGGGCAGTTGGCATTATGAGTGGCAGTTCACTGGATGGGCTGGATATCGCTTTTGTGGAGTTACAGCAGGGTTCAGGAAAATGGACATACGAGCTGAAGGCGGCATCCTGTTATCCTTACAGTCCGGAATGGACCGATAAACTCCGTTATGCTTCCACCTTACTCGCCCGCGAATACCTGGAGCTTGATGCAGCTTACGGACATTATATAGCAGAGCAGGTAAACCATTTTATTCAGGAACACCAACTGCATTACCAGGTGCAGCTTATTGCCTCGCACGGACATACCGTTTTTCATGTTCCATCAAAAAAAATAACCTCGCAGATCGGCAATGGGGCGGCCATTGCAGCGGGAACCGGCATCAATGTAGTGAGCGATCTGCGGTCGATGGATATAGCGTTCGGCGGACAGGGAGCGCCTATTGTTCCAATCGGCGAACAATTGCTCCTGAGCGATTACAGGTTTTTTCTGAACCTGGGCGGCATTGCCAATATTTCCCTTAACGATCCATCGGGATATATCGCTTACGATGTTTGTCCGGCTAACCGCGTACTGAATCAACTATCAGCCGAAGCCGGCAAACCTTTTGATGATGGCGGCCAGATCGCTGAAAAGGGGTCGGTGATCCCAACGCTGCTCGCCAGGCTGAATGCGCTTGACTATTACGGACTCCCTTATCCGAAATCGCTGTCGAATGATTTCGGAACCGATATCGTGTACCCGATGATCACCGCAGGCAACAACGATATTGATCATGTTTTAAGAACTTATATCGAACATATTAGCCAGCAGATTGCAAAAGCGGCAGCTTCTTTACAAGCCTTCCTCAAAGAAAATGAAACGGCAGAACAGGCGCCGCAAAAGATGCTGGTAACCGGTGGAGGCGCGCATAATCATTTCCTGGTAGAGCGGTTAAAGCGTTTATTACAACCCCTAAATATAATGGTAGAAGTTCCAGGCGATGACCTGGTAAATTATAAAGAAGCTATCATTATGGCGCTGATCGGCGTATTACGATGGAGAGAAGAAAACAATACGATAGCTTCTGTAACCGGCGCTTCCAGGAACAGTATCGGCGGTGCGGTATGGATAGGACAGGAAGCCTGATCTATTTTCGCTGTTTGGCGCTGACATAAGGATTATTCTTTATCGCAAACCGGTACAGTAAACCGGCATCCTCCCCTGCATAATCCACTCCGATGCGTGGCGTTGCGATGATGTTTTCCTTTTCCGGCTCCCGGTCATCGGAGGCCAGGAACAATTCTTTTCCCAGTAAACTAAGGCCTGTTTGCGCGGTGGTTATGCCCAGGGCTTTCGAAACGTTTCCAGGTCCACGGGTAAGCGTATGATCAGCGATCTTCTTTCCGGTGCGCCGGAGCATAACGGGTATTCCCTGCACAGGTTCGAGGGCCCTGATAAGAATGGCCTGGGGAATTTCTTTTTGATCAACTACTACATTAAACAAATAATGAATACCATAACAGAGATACACATAAGCATGACCCGGATGGCCAAACATTACTTCCGTTCTGGAGGTTCTTCTTCCGCCGAAGGCGTGAGAAGCCTTATCGGTTACGCCGGCATAAGCTTCCGTTTCCACTATCCTTCCTGAAGTAATAGCATGATCAAAACGCGTTACCAGTAGTTTTCCCAGCAGTTCTTTGGCGATGGTTACTGCATCATTGCGGTCATAAAAAGATAGGTTCAGCTTTTTCATTCGGCGACAACAGGAATAATTTATTAAGTTTGAACCGATATTATCAACAAATAAACTAAAAAAGGGCTTACCTAAATAAACAAAACCCATCTTGCTTAAAGAAATTGTAATAGCTATAGAAGCTTATTTCAAGGCTCATCGTTTTATCAGTAAACACCGTTTATGGAAATGGATCATTACACCGGGCATCCTGTATATGATCCTGTTCCTGGCGGGGATGTATTTCTTCTGGCAGTCGTCCGATGCGGCGATTTCATATGTAACGCACCGGATGGGCATTGATCGCTGGTTGCATAGGCAGGAAAGCGGTTTCCTGAGTTTCCTGTTCCTGATGGGCGAGATCATGGTGAGGCTGATCCTGATATTTTTTTACTTCTCTCTTTTTAAATACCTGTTCCTGATTCTTGGCTCTCCACTGTTTGCTTACCTGAGCGAAAAAACCGAAGCGATCATGGAAGGCAAGGATTTTCCCTTCAGTTTTACGCAGATGCTCAATGATATGTACAGAGGCATCAAACTGGCCCTTCGCAACAGCCTCTGGCAGGCGGTATATTCCATTTCTATCCTGATCCTTTCTTTTTTCCCGGTGGTGGGATGGATCACGCCGGTGATCATGGTGTTCGTGGAATGTTATTATTACGGTTTTTCCATGTTAGATTATAGTTGCGAACGACATAAGCTTTCTCCTGGCGAAAGCATAGAATATATCGCCAAACACAAAGGGCTGGCCATAGGCAACGGCATCGTTTTCTATACCATGCACCTTATTCCTTTTATTGGCTGGGTACTTGCTCCCGCTTATGCAGTGGTTGCCGCCACCATCAGCCTCTATCATCAGAAATCAGAATTATGAGTACTGAACCTTTATTGCCGCCGGTTAGCCAGGTATATCTTATTCCTTCTACCCTGGATGAGCTGTCGGCTTATACCATACCACCTTATGTACTGGATGCCGTTAAACAATGCCAGATCTTTTTTGTAGAAAATGAACGTACCGCCAGGAGATACCTGAAAAGTATCTGGAAAGAAATGGTCATCGATGATTACGTATGGGTAACCATTCACAAAGCCGAGGCTAAAGTGAAACAGCATTTCCTGGACAGTATTAAGAAAGGGAAGAATATCGGCATCATCAGCGAGGCCGGATGTCCTGGAATTGCCGATCCGGGTCAGTTGCTGGTAGGCGTTGCCCACCAGGCCGGAGCAACAGTAAAACCTCTGGTAGGACCCAGTTCTATATTGCTGGCATTGATGGCCAGCGGAATGAATGGTCAGCAGTTTCATTTCCTGGGCTACCTGCCCATAGATTCCACTGAAAGGATCAAAATGATCAGACAGATAGAATCGGCATCGGCCAGGAACAAATGTACCCAGGTATTTATCGAAACGCCTTACCGTAATAACCAGATGCTGGAATTATTGCTGCGCACCTGCCAGCCGGTAACCTGGCTAAGCATCGCTACTGATCTGACCACCGCTACCGAATTCATCAATACCAAAACCATTGCCGACTGGAAAAAAGAAGCGCCCGACCTGCATAAGCGACCCACGATCTTTTCCCTGCTTAACGACAGGTGATCGGCGTTAACGCTGCGCATCCCTGATGGCGATGATACTGTCCACCACGTAGTTGGTATACCCTCTCCAGGCGATCGGGTGAAGAAATTCTTTATAATGAAGTTCCACTTCCTTGCCGCTGCTCAGCATCAGCTTCTCCGCTATGCCCGGATCGGTGACGGAAAATTCAAATTCGTACGATTGTATGGTTCCCGGCGATTTAGACCGGAACCCGCTTTGGATCAGCTTGCCTTCATAGGTTTTAAACACATAACCTTTTTTCACCACATAATTTAGTTCGCCCGATTTAACGCCTTCGCCGAACAACCAGAAATAGCGATAATAAAATACCCCCGCCAGGATTAATAAAACAGCCAGAATGGTGAACCATAAAAACCTTTTCATATAAAAATTGTTTAATGTCGGGAGTAGGAAGGCTGGCCGTATCAATTATTGGTTATATACAGCCATCGTTCAAAAATTTAATATGCTAAAGTTATGGAAATTGTACATGGAGCCATGCCTAAGCTTCGGAACGCATTCAAAAATTCATTTAACTTCGCCGCCTAATTGAAAAACGCTATGAGGATAGGAATTGTTTGTTACCCTACTTTTGGAGGAAGCGGCGTACTGGCAACAGAACTCGGAAAGGCATTGGCCCATAAAGGACACCAGGTTCATTTTATCACCTACCAGCAACCTGTCCGCTTAAATGAGTTCAACGCTAATATATTCTATCACGAAGTAAGGGTGCCTACCTATCCCTTATTCGATTTTCCACCCTATGAAACGGCGCTGGCCAGCGCTATGGTGGACGTGATCGTAAACAACCAGATAGACCTGCTGCACGTGCATTATGCCATCCCTCATGCGTCGGCCGCATATATGGCTAAAAAAATACTGGAAACACAGGGAAGAAAAATTCCGGTGATCACTACCCTGCACGGCACCGATATTACACTGGTGGGAAGAGATAAGACCTTTTCGCCAGTGGTGGCTTTCTCCATCAACCAGAGTGATGCCATCACCGCAGTTTCACAGAACCTGAGCGATGAGACCCATAAAATATTTAAGATAGAAAAGGAAATTCATGTTATCCACAATTTTGTGGATGTTAATAGGTTCAGCAAAAAACCTATCGATGCCTTCAGGAGAGTGATTGCACCGAATGATGAAAAGATCATCGTGCATGCGTCTAATTTCCGGAAAATAAAACGTGTGAATGATGTGATCAGGATCTTCGAAAAAGTAAATAAAGTTGCTCCCAGCAAACTGCTTTTTGTTGGCGACGGCCCCGAACGCCCGGGAGCGGAAAGCCTTTGCCGCGAACTAAACCTTTGCGACGATATGCGCTTTGTAGGAAAACAGGAGCAAATGGAAGAGATCTTTGCCATCGGCGATCTGTTCGTACTCACTTCAGAATATGAAAGCTTCGGACTGGCGGCGCTGGAAGCTATGGCTGCCGGCATACCGGTGATCTCTACCAATACCGGCGGGCTTCCAGAAATAAATATACAGGGGAAAACAGGATTCCTGAGTAATGTGGGCGATATTGACAGCATGAGCGCACATGCTATTGAACTGCTCACCGATAAGGAAAAGCTGGCTACATTCAGCGCCAATGCGGCTGCCCAGGCGAAACTATTTGATATCAGCAATATCGTTCCTAAATACGAAGAGTTGTACAACCAGTTCCTGTAAATTATTGCGTATAGACTAACGCGATAGTCAAACAATATTTTCAGCGTTGCTGGAAATATTATCTTCTCCTGATCCAGAGCGCCGGATCAAGGTTTTTATTTTCAAGTAATAGCAGGAATTCTATTTCTCCATTGCCATCGGCATTGGAACCGGCTTTACCCACCACCGATCCGGCTTTTACCTTCTCTCCTTTGCTGACGCTGGAAGAAGACAGGTTGCCATAGGTAGTGAAATATTTACCATGACGTATCAGCACATTCGATTCGCCATCCACATCAAATACAGATACTACTTCGCCATCAAAAACTGCTTTAACGGAAGATCCATTTTCTGTTTCCATAGTAAGCCCCGGATTGGTGCCTCTTAATTT
>JBDTVL010000073.1:0-8271 GCA_040007215.1 Flavitalea sp. | reverse complement strand
ATTGGCATAAATTCTTCTACCCATCGCCACTGCTTCCACCATTTTAGATAAATCGTCTTCTGTTAATATTAATGAGGCAGCTTGTTTTGCAATCTCTGTACTTTTTTTGCCCATGGCAATACCAATATGTGCTGCTTTCAATGCCGGGCCGTCATTTACACCATCGCCTGTCATTGCTACAATTTGGTGTTGTTCTTTAAGCGCATTAATAATTTTCAACTTAGCTTCAGGAAACATCCTGGTAAAAATATTCGTATTCATTACTACTTCCTGTAATGCGCCAGGCTGCAGGTTCATTAAGCCTTCACCTGTTATACTTTTTTCATATCCCTTAAAACCAATTTCTTTTGCAATAGAAACCGTTGTTTCTTTATTATCGCCCGTTATTATTTTTACAGCAATTCCTGCTGCATAAAAATCGTTCAGTACCTTATTTATATTTTTCTTTGGTGGATCATAAAAAGCGATGATGCCTTTAAATGAAAATTTAAATTCCTGTTGTGTTGCAGGAAAATTATTGCCGGATAAACTGGTTTCTCCTACGGCCAATACCCTCCAAAAGAACCACAAGCGGATATTTTGCGGTGGTCTTTTAGCAAAATTGCAGAAGGCGTTTTTAATACGGAACAGATTCATAAAATGGCAAAGCAAAAAGGATTTGGCAACACAAAAAGTCCATTTTGGTTTGCAATGCGAAATCCTGTGTATTGCGGTAAAATTTTATTCCGAAATACAAGGATGAAGAAAGCCGTTTTATAAAAGGTTCACATGAGCCCATTATCTCGGATAAATTGTATTACAAGGTGCAGGATATACTGGATGGAAGAAAGAGGAATTACAGGCTTAAGGCAGTGTGTAATGAATCGCTTCCTTTACGGGGGTTTCTCCTTTGTCCAAAGAGCAATAAATTATTAACCGGCAGTGCCTCCAAGGACCATACTAAATATTACTCTTACTATCACTGTACTGACGGGTGTTCAAGTCGCTATAGAGCCGATAAAGTCAATCAACTATTTGTCTCCGAGATCAAAAAATATATTCCTGAGCCAGCAATTATTGATTTGTTCAAGGAACTTATTGCCGAAGAATTGAGTGATCAAACCAATAACGTACAAGACGACAGTAAACAGTTGAGGTTGCAGATAAAAAAATTGCAAGAGAAAATAGCCTATATCAGAGAACTGCTCTCATCCAAACAAATTGAACCAGCCGACTTTGGGGAAATGAAATCTGAATACAGTATCAAGCTTGAAAGATTAGAGGCTAAATTAATTGCCAGTAATGATGATCAGTTGGATATAAAAGGGCTGCTGGACAAGGGAGTAAATAATCTGCTAAAACTGGACTATTTATACGAAACGGCTGACACTGAAAAAAAACGGGATATAATTAGTTCGATGTATCCCGAAAACTAACATTTGATGGATTTGCACTTCGAACTACCCGAATCAATGAGGTCGTAAAGATAATGTACAGTGTGGGTGAGGGTTTCAGCGAAAATAAAAACAGGACAAATGGAAAAAAATCCAAATTGTCCTGTAAAGTTGGCCTACCAGGATTCGAACCTAGACAAACAGAATCAAAATCTGTCGTACTACCTTTATACTATAGGCCAATAATAATGTTCTATGCTTTTCTAAAGGGACGCAAAAATACGGGTAGCGCAAAAATGTTCCAAAACAAATTTACGGCTCATCCGGCTTTTACAAGATAATAATTCTTTTTACCCTTCTGTATCAGCAGGTATTTATTGTGCAGCAACAGCCCCTCATTCACCTGCATATGAATATCGGTCAGTTTATGCCTGTTAATGCTCACGCCTCCCTGCTGCACCATCTTCCGCGCCTCTCCCTTACTCGGAAAAATAGCCGCCTCCGCCAGGAAGCTGACAATATCGATACCCTGCCGCAGCTTTTCAGCCGGATAATCATACCTGATCACGCCCTCCATCGTTTCAAGATCGCTGGTACTAAGCTGATCGGCAGGAGCATGCTGATTGTCAAACAGTTTATCGGAAGTTTCCAACGCAGCATAATAGGCTTCTTCGCCATGAACGAAAACAGTCAGTTCGCGGGCCAGCGTTTTCTGCAATTCCCGGTCTTCCGGCTTCAGATGATGCTTTTCCAGCAGCTTTTCTATGGTAGTCTGTTCCAAAAAAGTGAATATCCTGATCCATTTCTCCGCATCGGCATCGGCTGCATTCAGCCAGAACTGGTAAAATTGGTAGGGAGATGTTTTTTCAGGATCGAGCCAAATATTGCCTTTCTCCGTTTTTCCGAATTTGCCGCCATCAGACTTGGTCAGCAGCGGGCAGGTAAAGGCAAATACTTCAGCCCCGGCTTTTCTTCTCAGCAGTTCCGAACCGGTAGTGATATTGCCCCACTGATCACTGCCGCCCATCTGTAATTTGCAGTTTTTATGCTGGTATAACCAGTAAAAATCATATCCCTGCATCAACTGGTACGCAAATTCAGTATAACTGATGCCCGTATTCCCATCAATTCGCTTGCGAACGCTGTCTTTCGACATCATATAATTGACAGTGATATGTTTTCCTGTGTCTCTTAAAAAGTCTATAAAGGAAATATTCCTGAACCAGTCATAATTATTAACGATCTCAGCCGCATTAGGGGTTGAACTGCTAAAATCCAGGAACCTGGATAGTTGATTCCGAATGCCCTCCACATTCTTCTGTAACTGGTCTTCCTGTAGCAGATTCCTTTCTTCGCTTTTGCCCGATGGATCGCCGATCATACCGGTGGCGCCTCCTAGCAGGGCAATAGGTTTATGACCTGCTTTCTGAAGATGTATCAGCAATATTATGGGTACAAGGCTGCCTATATGCAGCGAGTCGGAGGTGGGATCGAAGCCGATATAGGCGCTGGTCGGCTCTTTTTGAAGCTGTTCTTCCGTGCCCGGCATAATATCCTGGAGCATGCCTCTCCAGCGCAGTTCTTTAATCAGGTTCATATCTGTTGGTATAAGCAGCGTTACATTTTTAAGGGTCAGCGCTTATCTGGCATTCGCTGGCAGATCAATGTTTTATGCAAATGTAGGGAATAACCGATGCTTTGGTTTGAAATGCAATAATTTCGTTAATTCTGCGTTTGGATAGCAAGTCCAAGTTGTTGGTTTCACGCTGTTTAATGCCATTTTCCCGGCATTAAAGCTTTCCGGGATGAGGAAAAGACAGATTACATTTCCTTTTACACGGTAACGCAGCCAATAACCGGTTTAACTGGTCTCATTTAATTGCTTATTCCGAAAATTGTTACATGAAAAAACCCTTTATCCTGGGAACCCTGTTAACCGTGTTGATGACCCAATACGCTACCGCCCAGTTTCGCAAGTATTCGAATGAGTTTTTAAATATAGGCGCAGGAGCGAGAGGGCTTGCCATGGGAAATGCCCAGGTAGCCTCAGTTAGCGACGGCACTTCTGGCTACTGGAACCCCGCAGGATTAGTGAATGTTAAAGAACATCCGCAGGTTAACCTGATGCACGCAGAATACTTTGCAGGCATTGGTAAATACGACTACGCCAGCGTTGCCCTTCCGCTGAAAGATAATAAAAGAGTGATAGGACTTTCCCTGCTTCGGTTTGCCGTAGACGATATACCCAATACCATCTTCCTGGTAGAACCTGATGGCACTATCAACTTCAGTAATATTTCGAAATTCTCCTCGGCCGATTATGCTTTTCTGATGTCATTTGCGCAGCAAATAAAATTAAAAGGCGATAAAAAGATCAATGCGGGTATCAACGCCAAAGTGATCCACCGCACTGCAGGCGATTTCACCAGTTCCTGGGGATTCGGATTTGATGCGGGCGTACAGATCCAGGCTAATCGCTGGAAACTGGGCATTGTAGCCCGCGACGTTACCACCACTTTTAATGCCTGGTCATTTAACCTTACCGAAAAAATGAGGGAAGTGTTTTATGTTACCGATAACGATATTCCTGTAAAATCTACCGAACTCACTGCACCACGCCTGATACTCGGCGGCTCTTATAATTTTAAATTGAATAAAAACCTTAATCTTCTTGCAGAAGCTGATGTGGATCTCACTTTTGATGGAAGAAGAAGCACTGTGCTGGCTTCTGACGTGGTGAGTCTTGATCCGAAAATGGGGCTGGAAGTATCCTGGAAGGATATTTTCTTTGTTCGCGGCGGTATCAATAATTTTCAGAAAGCGCTGGACGATAACGATTCCACCAATATCAAAAAAGTTTGGATCTATCAACCCAGTATTGGCGTTGGATTCAAAATATCCAATGTGCAGATCGATTATGCTTTTACGAACCTCGCTAACCAGTCGAACCCTCTTTATACCCATGTATTTTCTTTAAAGGTCGACCTGAAGAAAAAACAAGTTAAGTAGACCAAATCCAACATGCCCCATCATCCTATGATACCCCTGAAATACCATATCATGAAGAGAATTTTTACGTTGATATTATTGCTTACAGGTATTGCCGCCGGCGCCCAGCAATATAATAACGAATGGATAAAATATCCGCAAACCTATTATAAGTTTAAGGTAGCCGCCAAAGGGTTGTACCATATACCTAAATCCACGCTCGATAATGCAGGCATTGGTTCTGCCGGCGCACAGTTTTTTGAGCTGTGGAAGAATGGCAAAAGAATTCCTATTTATACTTCTTCCTCCAGCGGTCCGCTGCCATCCAATGGTTATATTGAATTCTGGGGTGAGGGAAATGATGGTGTTCCCGATAAAGTATTGTATCGCAATCCCGCTTACCAGCATTCCACAGAATTAAGCCTGCTGACCGATACCGCCGTGTATTTTCTCAGCGTTAACACCGATCAGTCTGGCGATTTCTTTACCGATAAGGCAAATGATCTTTCAGGGCCTCTGCCCGCGGCAGAACCTTATTTCCTGTATAAGGATGGCGCTTACTTTAATAATAAAATTAACCTGGGATTCGCAGCCGTAGTAGGAGAATATGTATATTCCAGCGCTTATGATAAAGGAGAATTCTGGTCCAGTAATCCTATTAAATCTTCAACGCCTCTGTCGGTAACCCATTCCAACCTGAAAGTATATACATCAGGACCGAATGCCAGCTTACGTTTCGGCGTTATGGGCGATGCGCTTAATCCGCGATCGGCAAAGATTTCGCTGAACAATTCAACGCTGTTAGATACGGTCATTGATTATTTTAACGAGGCGCTTACTACCGTGCCTGTTCCCATTTCATTGATCAGCAGCGGCAATGCCACCGTGCTTTTTGAAAATACTTCTGCTATCACCACCGATCGTATGGTGGCTTCGCATTTTGAACTCACCTATCCCCGTTTATTCGATTTTGATAATAAGAAATTTTTTAAGTTTAATCTCCCCGCATCGGGATCAGGATATTATTTGCAGATCACTAATTTCGATTATGGAACTACGCCGCCAGTATTGTTCGACCTGGTCACCGGCGAAAGGATCACTGCCGATATCTCAACGCCTGGAATGGTAAAATTAGCGATGGGAGCGGCTCCTGCACGCGAATTGGTTCTGGTGAATGTAGAAAGCGCCAATACCCGCACCGTCGGCTCCATAGTCAGTAAAACATTTAAAAAATTTACCGATGCCGGCAACCAGGGCGATTACCTGATTATTACCAATACGGCCTTGTTCACCGGTTCTAATGGTAATAACCCGGTAGATGAATATAAAAATTATCGCCGTTCGGCGGATGGCGGAGGCTATAACGTTCAGGTGGTGGATGTAGACGAACTGGTAGACCAGTTTGCCTTCGGCATCAAAAAAAGTCCGCTCTCTATTAAGAATTTTATCAGATATGCAAGGAATAATTTCGCCTTACCTATTAAGAACGTTTTTCTGATCGGCAGGGGAATGACCTACCTTGATTATCGCAATCATGAATCAGATCCTGTATCGGAGAAATTAAACCTGGTTCCTTCTTTCGGAAATCCCGCATCGGATAATATGCTAAGCTCCGAAGACGTTGCAAGTCCTAATGCAGTAACGCCAATTGGACGTTTGTCCGCAGTAAGAGGTTCTGAAGTGGAGGATTACCTGGAGAAGGTAAAAGAATATGAAGCTAACCAGAAAAATGCGCCTAATACGCTTGCAGGAAGAGAATGGATGAAAAATATCATTCATGTAACTGGCGCCAGCGACCCTTACCTCGGAACCGTTTTATGTAATTACATGCACGTGTACAGTCAGATCATTGAAGACACTATTTATGGGGGAAATGTACATACCTTCTGTAAAACAACTACCAATACCGTTGACCAACTGAACAGCGAAAAAATAACGCAGTTGTTTGAAGAGGGGCTGAGCATACTAACTTATTTTGGTCATTCCTCCTCCACAACGCTCGAGTTTAACCTCGATAATCCTCAGGCGTATAATAACCCCGGTAAGTATCCGATCTTTTTTGTTAATGGTTGTAATGCAGGTAATTTTTTTAATTTCAATGCGCAGCGACTTTCTTTTCTTCCAACGCTTTCTGAAAAATTTGTACTGGCAAAACAAAGAGGTACTATAGCTTTTGTGGCCAGCACGCATTTTGGTATAGTTAATTACCTGAATATATACCTCGATAACCTGTATTCAACCATTTCGCAGGTAGACTATGGCAAAACCCTGGGGGAAATAACCCGGGATGCGCTTAAGCAACTGATTACAGTTACCGGTCCAACCGATTACTATGCCCGGGTACATGCTGAAGAGATCACTGTACATGGCGATCCTGCATTGAAACTTAATGAACAGGCAAAGCCCGATTTTGTGATAGAAGAATCGCAGGTGAAGATCAACCCTTCATTTATTTCCGTAGCGGAAGATAATTTCAATGTAAAGGTCAGGATGGTCAATATCGGCAAAGCGGTTAATGATTCAATTACCGTGGAAGTAAAACGTCAGTATCCCGATGGCAGCTTCGAACAGCTCTTAAAACAGAAGATCAGGGGCATCAGGAGTTCAGATTCGCTGTCGATAACAGTTCCTATTATCGCCTCCAGGGATAAAGGAATCAATAAATTAATCATTACGGTAGACGCCGATTTCGCCATTGATGAAATGTCGGAGAGTAACAATACCGTTACCAAAGAGTTTTTCATCTTTGAAGATGAGGCGCGGCCTATCTATCCATATAATTATTCTATCATCAACACGGCAACCAGCAAAGTGGTGGCTTCTACCGCTAATCCTTTCAGCCCATTGCGGAACTATGTAATGGAAATGGATACCACGGCATTATTCAGTTCTCCCATTAAAGTAAATAAAACATTGGCCTCAAAGGGTGGAGTCCTGGAATTCGATCCGGGTATTACCTATATGGATAGCGTGGTATATTACTGGAGAGTTGCTATAGTTCCCGCTACTGGCGAAGCCTATCATTGGAATAATGCTTCTTTCATCTATATCAGTGGCGTTCATGAAGGATATAACCAGTCGCATTATTTCCAGCATTCCAAATCGACCGTTGATCGAATATCGATAGATTCCGTAACAAGAGTGTGGAAGTACGGTTCAAGAGTAACCAATGTATTCATGCGTAATGGCGTATTCAGCACCGGCGCTTCAGGTGAAAATGAATTGAATGTTACGGTCGACGATGAATCTCACATAGCCAGCGCCTGCGTAGGTCATTCCATTGTGTTTAATGTATTCGATCCCGTTACTTTCAAGCCCTGGCTTAATATTGACGCAAACGGAAATAATTTATTTAAGTCAGGAAGCGGTAGCGCCAATTGCGCAGTATTGAGGCATTACAACTTCGAATTTTCTTATATGACCCCAGCGAGTCGGCTGCTGATCATGAAGTTTATGGACAGTATTCCCGATAATTATTATGTTATTGCCAGGAGTTTTGATACGGATAATAATAAATCCTATTCAGCCACCTGGAGAGCCGATACGACTTTATACGGTTCTTATAATTCTTTGTATCACCGTCTTTTTGCGGCAGGTATGATGAATATTGATTCGATCAATGCTCCACGAGCATGGATATTCATGTATAAAAAGAATGATTATTCTTTCCTGCCAAAGTACGAACATACAATAGGTATTTACGACAGGGGTATACTCTCAGCTATCGCTCATACGCCCGATACCGTCGGTACTATTACATCGCCCATATTTGGTCCGTCAAAACAATGGAAAGAAGTGATCTGGAGAGGAACATCGCTGGAAAGTCCTCAAACGGATAATCCTACTGTAGATGTAATCGGGATCAACGCCCAGAATATAGAAACTGTTCTATATACGCTCGACCGCGATA
>JBDTVL010000072.1:0-8273 GCA_040007215.1 Flavitalea sp. | reverse complement strand
CAAAAATGCCATCTTCATCTGTATCTTCCAGTAATCGTACATGATAAGATGGCGATTTAAGCATGTCTTCTGTAGTTGGAGAGCTGCCATCAGATTCAAAAATAAATAGTCTGCCTTCTTCATCGAAAGATCCGAACATTGGATAGGTAAGCATATCAGGGGAGGCTACACGCTGTATAGAAAAACCTGCGGGGGCCTTTATTCCATCAATTTCTGTTACGGTATCATTCAACTGATCGGTATGGCCAGGCTTACAAAAGGCAAATAAAACAGAAATGATCAAAAAGGCGCTTAACCAATTAACTGTTCGCATTCCCTGGAGCAATGCAAAAGATTGATTTTTTATCATGAAACAATTTAGGCATTTCGGCCCTATTACATAATAGAGTGAACATATTTTTTATTTCAACCTGAAACGCTAACTGCAAAATAGCAATCATCTATGTTACGGAAATGGGTGTCCGTAGAGTAACAAGATGTTATCATTCATTTGAAATACTTCAATAAATTTTTAGCCACATCTTCGGCCTCGCCATCAAAATGGTGACCTCCGGGTAAAAATTCATTGGTATAATGGTTCAGCGTAATGTCGCCAACAGGAAATGCAGTTTCATCGCTGCCAAAAACAGTAACGGTTTTAATGTTCCTCATTTTATTTATTTCAGCCACCACGTCCCAGCTCCTTTTTTTATTCGTACCGAGCATATCCGTCAAATGAATTTCCAAATCAGTAGATGTGGAAGGAGATAACAGCAAAACACTTATCAATTTTGATTTTAGTTTATCAGAAAGCCTGTTAACGATAAAAGGCATTACATCGGCTCCAAAAGAATAGCCGGACAGAACTAATTGCTGGTTCTTTCTATTGATCAATAGCTTCTCTATATATGCGGAAACAGCTTCTGCAGTCTGCTCGGGTGTTTTCCTTGTCCAGAAATAAGATCTGGCGTTTATAGCGGAAACACTGTAACCTGAAGAACTAATGGAAGCGCATAAAGCTGAAGAGAATTTATTGAATCCTCCGTCGCCGCTGATATAGACCACCAGCGGATTTAGCGGCCCGTTATTCCATTCTTTTACAGGCAGTTCATCGGCCTGCGCAAAAGAGGCAATAAAAACAAGCGGCAGCCAAAACGACATAAGCATCTTCTTCATAATGGTTTCATTACATTATTTAATGCCAAAGGAAGTTGCAAAAGATCAAAATCATTATCATATACCAGGTATTTATTCTCCCAGATGGTGGCATATTTTTCTTTAAATTCTCTCAGCCCTTTATAATGCTGAAACCGCTTGATCCTGGAAGCCAGTTTAATGATCTGTTCAGCGGCATTCTCCGGCTTAACAATTCCTGTCATTGGAACCATGCCCAGGTTAAGGAATAAATATTTTCTTTCCTTTGCCAGTTCGATCAGCTTGATGATCAGCGCATCCATAGCGGCTGCAGGAGCATCATCAGTTTTACGGATAAGATCATAGGTGCATTCATCTTCTGCATAATCTGGAATGATATTCAGGAATGCCGAAATATTTCCATCTGCATCCTCAATAGTGATCACTTCCTGCTTTCGAAGTTCTTTTATATCAAACATACCTTGTGAAAAGGTTAGCTCTTCAATGTCAAAACTGGTCAACCATTCGTCTGATACTACTTTTAATTTAGCAAGGAAAGATTCTTCATGTGGCAGCGGGTGAACGATAACCGTATATCCTTTTTTCTGAAGACTATTCAATCCATTACGCAAAGATTTCTTATCCTTTCCTTCCATTGAAAAGCCGACAAGTTCCAGTATCGCTTCCTGACCTATCATCAGTTTATTTTTTTTCAATTGATTAAACCATAGCATACTGTTTTCATCTACCCGGTAAAAAGCAGGCTTAAGTCCCATCCTGCGGCAATGCAGGTCAAACTCTCTTAAAACATCAATTTTATCTTCTTCAGCGCAAACCGGGGCTTCCAGCGCTATTGCAAATCCTCCGGAGATCCGGTAAGCGATAAAGGCTTCAAATAAATCGGAAAAAAAATGCAACTTATCTTTACATAACTTAAAATAATCAACGCTGGAATTACCAAACTGACTGAGCAGGAAACTGGCTTTTTCCTTGTATTGATCATTTGCGCTCTGCGTAACAAACTGCGGTTTAATAAGCGTAAATAATAAAAATGCCCAGGTAAAAAACCCCAGCATTCTGACCAGCCAGGTAAATTCATGACCAAAACGAGTGGCAGGTTGAAGTGTGGTGTCTTCTACCAGTAAAAATATTTTAAAAGTATGCAGAAGAGATTCTTTCCAGGTAAAATCTATACCAAAATGTTTTATATCTATAAAGTAAAAACTTACAAACCCAAATAAAAGCGCGGCTACAAAACTTATAATAGCTGTTTTCAGGCCTGCCTGCATCCATTTATTACTGCTTCGGATCCGGTACTGGGAAGCTGTCGCCATTAAAACCAAAAGCGTAATGGCCGCCACTATCGCTTCTTCATAATCCAGCGCCTTGGTGAGATGACCAAGCAGCGACAATACAGACAAAGCCGAGGCGATTATCCAGGCGTTACGCAATCCCCTGAATAAGAAAGCCGCTGTAACCAATAATGACAGCCCAATGAACAACACCAGTAAATTAGATGCATGAATAGCGCCTAAGGGAATATATTCGCGGAGCAGGTGTAAACGTTGCCGTATGGGCGGAGTAACTACGGATATGATATTTACAAGACCCAATGCAAAAGCCAGTAAAGAGGGGGCGGCTCTTAAAAATATTTTACCACCCTTCCAGGCAAAAGCAATAAGGCCCGAAACAAGTGGCATCCAGAATTCAAACACGCGGAATAAGATGGTTATAGATAAAGCCTGGGCGCCGTTGTACCCAAATTGTTCCAGCACATATACCATGGAGAGCTCAACGGCGCCAAGACCACGTAAAAATGGCGAAATTACCATCATCAGCGTTGCAATAATATATACTGCCGCAGATGCGGCAAAAGAAGCCGGCGCCCCCAAGGCCAGCATGGCAATGTATACATGAAAAATGCCGCTGAATTCCACTCCCACAGAAAACAAAACCGCTTCAGTAAATCTTTTTGTATTCACTCTGGCAGAAAACAATTCATCCAGTACCTGCGCCGCCGAAGGAATTTTTTTAATCATCCAACGATATAATTTTCCCTTTTGCCTGATCAGCCTGACGATCATAAAAAGAAAGACAAGGATCAGCGCTAAAGCGGCTAATCCCGACCACGCATTTTTAAAATGGTTGTTCCGGAAAAAAGTACAGGCAATAACAGGAAGTCCAACAATAAATACCGTTAACAGACCTGAAAAGCCAAACAACCCGCTGGCCTGGTATACCTGTGTCTTATTAAACCCTGCCTTTCGTATCTGCGAGGGAGAATAAGCCAATGCGCTTACTCCTCCTGCTGGCAGAAAAATGCCAATTATATTCCTCTTCAAGAATAATACCAGCGCCATCATCCAGGGAAGCTTAAGACCGATGGCAGAGAAACTTTTTTTATAAATACCTGACTGTAGAAAAAAATATACCAGCGTAAGCAGAAATCCTGCCAGCAACCAGGTTGAACTAGATTGCTGCAGATGAGGAATAATGGCCTTTAATTCCTTTCTCTCGCTGCTGAAAAATACAATTGCCGGGAGAAGCATCACAATAGCAATGATCTCTCTCCAGTAAGCCTTTGGAGAAAACGATTTAAGCTTGTTCCGAAAGGGAAAGGTCATAACTGCAAGTTAGTTCAAATAAAAAGCCCCGACCAACGGGCACGGGGCTTTTTCAAAGGGTAGAAAACAAATGATATTTAACTATTTTTTGTTGGATTTAAAACGCTGATCGGGCGTTCCGTCTTTTTTTAAATGCGCTACGCCTGCATTATTAGCGGCATTCTTGTTCGCTTTATACCGCATATCGGCTGTGCCATTCTTTTTAACAGGACCAGCGGCGGCGGTTGTTGCAGCGGCAGCAGGAGGAGCCGTCTGACCAGCAGCTTTATCAATGGCTACGACTTTAGCCTGTGTTTTCTTTTCAGTTTGTTTTTTAGTTACCTGAGTGGTTGATGTGCTCTTTTTAGCTGCCGGAGCAGCCTGGGCAAAACTTGCTGCGCTAAAACTCATAAAGGCAAGCGCTGCGATTAGTACTCTTTTCATTTTTATTGTTTTTTGTTTGTAGAGACTGGTTTACTGATGAAATACGGGTAAATCGACTTTGTAAACCTACATTAATGAACACGCTCATAAAAGCGTGATTCGGTGAACAGGCAAAAACAGTCGTTAAATGGTATAGTCCCCTTTAAACAGGTTTCTATGCAAGGGTAAACCGCCTTCCGGCACATTACAGGTTATCCAGGAAAATTTTTGTTTCCTCAACCGAAGCATGGCAGATAAGCTTTAAAAAGGAATAGTTTTTCAGGAAAATATCTTCATTAAGATTTTCATATTCCATGATATCGAGGTAAGGTTGCAGCATTTCCGTTAACCCCATCACCGATACAGAAGTGCGCATATTATGCGCCAGATGCCGCACAGTAGTAATATCTGCATTTTTCCAAGCGTTTTCCAATGCCTGCAAGTCGTGTGGTATAACTTCAATGAACTGGCTGGCAACAGTTCTTTCATACGCTGTATTACCTCCGCTGATATCTTTCATATATCCCAGGGATATATATTGATATTCGCCAACAATGGCATTCAAAACCGTTTCCTTTTTCAATCCAACCGGGGTTTTTATATTGATGAACCGGGCGATAAGTTGATGCAGATGTTCTTCCCGTATAGGTTTGGAGATGTATTCATTCATGCCGTAACTAAGGCTTTTTTCTCTTTCCCCGGCAAAAGCATGGGCAGTCATTGCTATAATAGGCGTATCCAGTTGTAGAATACCCCTGATCTCCTGTGTGGCTGAATACCCATCCATTTCCGGCATCTGGATATCCATCAGGATAAGATTATATTTTTTTGACCTGAGCCTGTCAATCGCTTCCCTGCCATTACTCACCATATCAAATTCCAATCCCCATTCCCTAAACAGGTGACGGATAAGACTCTGGTTAATTTCATTATCTTCTACCACAAGAATAATGGCTTCTTCAAAATTATTTTCTACTATTATGTTGTCCTCAGGGATTTTCCGCATGCTTAGTTGGCTGCCGGATATTTTATAAGGAATAGCCAGGTGGAAAGAAGCGCCTTTTCCAGGTTCGCTTTCCACGCGTATACTGCCATTCTGCAACAGCGCCAGGTCTTTTACAATGGAAAGGCCTAAACCGGTGCCGCCATATTTCCGGGTCACTGAATCTTCTGCCTGCTGAAAACGTTCAAAGATGCTTTTTAATTTTTCATTATCTATACCAATACCCGTATCGGCAACCGTAATTCCTGTCATCACTGTATCGCCTGTTCTGCCTTCGTTGGTAATGGTAATAGTAATGGATCCTTCCTGCGTAAACTTAATGGCATTCCCTATTAGGTTCACCAATATCTGGGTAAGTCTTGTAGCATCGCCATCAAAGTTGTCGGGTAAAGATTCATCAATAGTAGAAGAAAGCAGCAAATGCTTTTCGTTTATCTTACCGCTGAACATGGTCTCAATAGAGTGCACCAGTCCCCGTATGCTGAATGGAACTGATTCGATACGCATCATACCGGCTTCAATTTTTGAGAGATCGAGGATATCATTAACGATGGAAAGTAAATTCTCTCCCGATTTCTGTATGGTCTGAACATATTCCTTTGATTCTGTATCAAGATTTTTTCGCTGGAGTAAATTGGTAAACCCAAGGATAGCATTCATAGGCGTGCGTATTTCATGACTCATATTGGCCATGAACTTCTCTTTTATCTGCACAGCTTCCCTGACCTTTTTTTCTGAAATATTTAATAGCCGGATAAATTGCCCCTGGCTACTAATCGTATTAATGATATACCAGAATAGCACAGCCGCGCTGATCAGCACTAAAATGATCAGCGCTGTACCAAATTGCTGCGCTTTTTTTCCGCTCTCATCAATAGAGATCGTCACGGCGGCGAGCAGTTTCTGCCTGGTGATATCAATTTTTTGTGTAACCAGCCCGATGGAATCGGTAATTATCCGCCCCCGCCTGGCTGAAATAAGGTGATCGGCCGCCACCTTACCCGATAAATGAAAAGCGCTCAGCACCTGGTTGCTGAAATTCAGTTTTTCATGAATCAGGCGGTCCAATATATCAATGTATTTAACAGAGCTATCGTTATCGGAGATTTTCTGAAGTTGTTTAAGGCCTGCTTCTATTTTCTCTATTTCCAGTTCAAGCTCATTGATTGGCAGAGAATCCCTGGTAGATACTATACCCGTAATTTTGCTTTCTATAGCTATAACATCTTTCTCTAATTCCTTTAATTCATTGTTTACTTTAAATTCGGCCAGCAGTTTTTCATTTCCCCCTATCAGGGTTTTTATATTTTTAGTGGAATTATACTGAATATAGATCAGCAGAAGGTTACCTACGATAAAGGCTGAAAGGATATAGTAAATAATTCTTTTACCGGTCATTAGTCAATTATTCAGCTAATTTATATCAAAATCAGTTCCGGCTGTTGGATGGAGGTTGCTTAATGTAGCGTAGCAGAAAATAAACAAGAAGAATAATGCAGAAAACAATGGCGCTAATCACTAATACCAGTACAGACTTCTCAATGCCTGTATCGAGTAGTTTAAGGAATAAAAACGACAGCAGTATCAGGGCCAGCGTATCGGCAAAAAATAATATGGTATATAGAATTTTCATTTTTTTATGCAGCCAGAAAAATAATATACAAATTTAAATAAGCTTTTAAAATAGCCTTAGCGCATTCGGCCAGAGGGCATTTACAGGCGTTGAACTTGCTTTCTGCCTTTCTGCCAGCAGGTATTTTTCTATTGTTGATGGATTCATATACCTTTCATACCGGGTATCTCCCTTGTTCACAAAATCTGCTCCTCTCCAGTATTGAGTATGCATGGTTTCCCGTATATAACTGCTCCATACTTCCAGTTCTTTTCCAAGACCATGCTGTATACATATTTTATCGGTATTAAATTCCAGGCTGTCGAGGTATGACGGTGACGTATGACCAAGCGCTATTTTGAAAGACTGCCAGAATGTTCTGCTTGAAAAATCAGCCACGTGGCTCAACTCATGACCAATTACTCCTATCTTGGCCATTTCCGGAAGATTCTTCAGCGTTAGAGACGTTAATTTATCAATAGTTTTAGTACTGATGGTGATTACATAGGAACGATGTCCTCTTGGCATGAACATACTCAGAAAACCGGGTCTTGTTTCCAGCGTGGAAAATGACTTTTTCATCCTGAATTTCACCCTTGTATTTCTTAATTCAGGAAAATGAGATAGCGCCACTAATGCTTCTTTTTCATACCTGTACGGCAACCTTTTATGCCGCATTAACTCCGACAAATTAATGACGCTATCCATTTCCTGTAATGAAGCTCCGGAAACCTCTATCGGCATTACCGCCTGGGCAAAAGAATGATCAACACATACAACACCCAAAAAAACGAATATGCCTGCTTTAAATACACGCCTCATAGTAAACGATTGCTGCATAAAACTACCGGCAGAAACCGTTCCGCCAACAAGTAATAAGACGAACGGGGAAAATCTATCGGTAAAACGGAAAAATTGATAGGCAGGGAACTAAAAAATATTCATTTTTTTATTGAGGGCCGCCCGGTAAGCGTCGGCTACGGGCAAGGGTTTACCATTGACAACCAGCGCGCCATCGTGTATGGTGTCTATCTTGTTTATAGCAACAATGTAGGATCTGTGAACCCTCAGAAATCTTGAATTTGGCAACCTTTCTTCAACAGCTTTCAGGGTGGTATGAATAGCGAAAAATTTTTGTGCCGTATGAAGCTTTACATAATCGCCCATCGCTTCCGCATAAAGTATGTCATCCAGTTTCAGCTTCCTGACGATATTCGAATCCCTGATAAAAATGAACTCGTCTTCCTGCATTTTCACTTCTTCACTATCACTTCCCAGGATCTCCCGGGCTTTATCAATCGCCTGTATAAAGCGGGCGGAGGTTACGGGTTTCACGATATAATCGGCAACATTCAATTCGAAAGCTTCAGCGGCATATTCTTTTTTGGAAGTAGTAAAAATGATAATTGGCCGCTTATGCAGGTTTTTAGTCAGATCCAGCCCTGTCATACCCGGCATTTCAATATCCAGGACCCGGCGCTGAAGTTTTATCCACCGCTGGAAAAACACCCGACGATGA
>JBDTVL010000071.1:0-8285 GCA_040007215.1 Flavitalea sp. | reverse complement strand
GGCAGCAACAGCAACTGGTAATCATGCACCCATACGATATCGCCAGGTTCAATAATTTCCAGTACTGCATTACGGAATTTCTCATTTACGGAATAATAATAATCCCAATAGGTTTGATGATATCTTGCGTAGGTGGGCATATAATGGAACACAGGCCATAATATTTCATTGGAAAATCCTTCATAGAAATGATTAATTTCTTCCTGGTTCAGGAACACCGCTTTCAGGTTTATTTTATCCAACTTTCTGTTTACCCTCTGCTGCATTCCAGGATCTGAAATTTCCATCCCCGGCCATCCTATCCATACATTATTCTTTTCATTGTAGATAGACCCCAATCCTGTGGCTAAACCTCCTTCGCTGGGAATAAATGAATAATCCCCGGCATTGTCAGTAAGCTTAACAGGCAATCTATTCGATACAATTATAATTTTACTCATAAATATTCTATTTTAAATCCTTGCAGCACAGCCAGCTATCTGGCTTACCTCTCTATCGCCATTATTATATCGCATGTTACAAGAAAGAATCGTGCAAGCTTTTCAAAAAGAAGATAATAAATTATACTCTTTCCCGGCATTCCATAAACGCCATATACTAACATAATCAATACAACCCGGAATTCAATGTGTGGAAATTTCTCCTCAATACAGCAAGCAATTTACCAGTTTTAGAGGATAACTATTCATATTAATTCCTTTTATACGTCAATTTAAATGGCAAGCTATTTTATTAATGAAGGGCGTAACACTATCTCTTCAATTTAAATAAATCGACATGGGTAACCTTTTGTATTTAATCGCAGTAATATTAGTTATTGCCTGGGCTATAGGTTTTATTGGTTACAGCGCAGGCGGTTTGATTCACATTCTTTTAGTTATTGCGGTTATCGCCGTAGTGCTGAGATTGATACGTGGTTCGAACGTATAGATCAAATTATACAGATTTTGAATAACAACCGGGTTATATTTAACCCGGTTAATTCATTTTATAAAACCTGTTCGCATTTATTCCATGCTGTTAATGTAACCCGCACATGAACGCTCAACAACCGAACGTATACCCGTTTTATTTTAAACTGGCAATGATCTTATTGATGTTGTCGCTGATCTGCGTATTACTTTATTTTGGACAAGATATTATCATTCCATTTGCTTTATCTATTTTAATTGCTGTATTATTAATCCCTTTTAATCAATTCCTGGAAAGAAAAAAATTTCCAAGAGTCATAGCTATTTCCGTATCGCTATTCATATCCTTCCTGTTTATCTTCGGACTGCTTTATTTTCTGTCAACCCAGATCATGGCCTTCTCTGATGATATACCAAACATTAAAAAAACGCTGACGGATCTATTCTCCAAACTACAAAAATGGATATCCAGAAATTTCAATCTATCCATCAGAGAGCAGGCAAAATACATTAACAATGCTAAAGATTCCGGTACTGTAGTACTTGGATCGACGGTTATTTCGCTAACCAATACCTTATTCGTACTCACGCTGCTTCCGATATACACCTTCCTGATCCTTTATTACCGCGATATGCTGAAACAATTCATTATAGACTTGTTTAAAAAAGATCACCGTGAAAAAGTGCAGGAGGTGTTAAAGGAATCAAGAGTGGTTGTACAAAGCTATATGGCCGGACTAATGATAGAAATGGGTATTGTAGCTTTGATCAACTGGATCGGGTTTATGCTTATAGGTATTAAATATGCTATTTTTCTTGCCGTATTAGCGGCGGTGCTTAACCTGATTCCGTATATCGGAATGCTTATCGCTTCCATATTTTGCGCGCTGATCGCCCTTTCTGCCTCAGCCAGTCCTTCAGACGCCATCTGGACCCTGGTAGTATTAACAATTGTACAGTTCATCGACAATAACATCATTATGCCCAAAGTAGTAGGGTCTAAAGTGAAGATCAATGCGCTGATTACCATACTTGGCGTACTGATCGGGGCGGCTCTGGCAGGTATACCCGGCATGTTCCTTTCCATACCGGGTATCGCCATATTAAAGGTTATTTTTGAGCGGGTGGAGGACTTGAAACCATGGGGAATACTCCTAAGTGATAATATTACTTCGAATAAACCTGCCAAAATTTTCGAAAAAGTAACCATGATGAGTAGAAAGCCCCCATTAAAATAAAAGCTGGCAGAGTTTTTATATATTATATAATAGGATTAATTATCTCTTCACTATACTTTAAAAAAAATCTTATGGCCTCAACATCAAAAATTATAATAGGAACTCTTGCAGGAGTAGCTGCAGGCTTAGCCCTCGGTTTATTATTCGCTCCTGATAAAGGATCAGAAACACGCCGCAAGATCAAAGAAGAATATGACGACCTGAGCGAATCGCTGAAAGAAAAGTATTCTGATCTTGTAGATGCCGTAAAAGAAGAGTTCGATATAGCTAAGGATAAAGCGTCAGATCTGGCCAGCAAGATTAAGGGCAAAACACCTTCCATGAAAGGCGAGCCTAGGGAAGTATAAAATTCTGCTTTTACTTATACCTTAGCATTTATATATTTGACCCCTGGTAACAGGGGTTATTTTTTGGCAATACTGCTCCGCGGCCTGATTCCGGATTAAACAGTTGATATGAAAATTCAGTTATGGTCGATCGGTAAACAGCATGAAGAATATGTATCGGGGGGCATTGACGATTTCACCAAACGAATCGGCAATTATTTCCCCGTCAGTTGGACTATTTTTCCAACTCCTAAGAATGCCGGCTTAATGTCAGAGCCGGACCTTAAAAAGAAAGAAGCCGAAAGCATATTTAAATCATTGCAGGATAACGATTACCTGGTGGCGCTGGATGAAAGAGGAAAATCACTCGATTCAAAAAAACTGGCGTCCTTTCTGCAGTTGAGAGCTAATGAAAGCGTTCAGAAAGTAATCTTCCTTATCGGCGGGGCTTATGGCATCGACCCTTCTGTATTGCAAAGAGCGAATTTTACCTGGTCGTTATCAGCGCTTACCTTTCCTCATCAGCTAGTGCGACTTATACTCAGTGAACAGGTATACAGGGCTTGCACCATTCTGCGCAATGAGAAGTATCATCATAGCTGATCAACATCACGACCACGCCTTACGGATGGGATACAATGAAAAAATATTCAGCGGCAAATGATTAAATGGATTACCGTTAACATACAATCATCGTGAACAGTTTAACGGCATAAAGGTTTATTTACTATTATCTTTATAAAAAACTGTCAATGCTTTCTATTTCTGTTATCATCGTTATTATCACGGCTATTATATCTTTTACCGCCTTCAGCAATAACAAGGTCATGAATGACCTGATCTTTTATCCGCCATCCGTTACCAGCGATAAACAATATTATCGTTTTATCACCTGCGGTTTTATTCATGCAGATATTGCACACCTGGTATTCAACATGCTTTCACTATATCTGTTCGGGCAGTTTGTTGAAGAAAAATTCATCGCCATTTTTGGAATGATGGGAAAGGGATTATATATTTTCCTGTATCTGTCGGCGCTCATCGTATCGCTGCTGCCCACCTATTTTAAAAACAAAAACAATTATGAGTACCGCAGCCTGGGCGCTTCAGGAGCCGTATCGGCAGTTGTTTTCGCGGGGCTGATGATTGCCCCCTATATCAAAGTGGGCTTCTTTTTAATACCTCCGATTATTCCCGGGTTTGTATTCGGACCGTTATACCTGATCATTTCCGCTTATCTCGATAGAAAAGGAAAAGATAATATCAATCATTCAGCGCATTTATGGGGGGCCCTGTACGGGATCGTTTTCCTGATCATCACTGGTAAAATTTCAGGGCAGTATAATGCCGTGGAAGAATTTATCAGCGGCGTGAAATTTTATTTTAATACCTGATCGGATATTCACAGCTTTATTTCAGGCAAATAAGCGAAGCAGAAAAATCTGCTATTTTACTTTTATCATTAAAGCTGATGTTGTGTTTTCAGTCAACCTGAACCTATCGTCTATACGCATTCCAGCCACCCAGATAATTTTCTTATTCGATTCTACCACCCATACTTTCTCTTTGTCGGTAGGCGATAATTTCTGATCGATCAGGAACCGGGATATTTTTTTCTTTTTACGCATACCTAACGGATAAAAATAATCGCCTGTCTTCCATTTTCGCAGTACTAATGGATAACGGATCATTTTTGCTTCAAGCACAGCTACGTTTTTGCCGACATCTGCTTTTATATCTGAACCTTTTATTTCTTCCAGTATTAAAATGCCCTGCTTAAAAGCAATGGACGATTCATGCTTTTCAATAAGTATATGCGCGCTGTTTTCCGTAACGTTTGAAGCAATGATAAGCCAGTTACGGTTCCTGATGATGCGGTGCGTGGCCGACTGAACATATTTTCCCTGTTCGGCATCCAGCAGGTGAACAACTTCTTTCACCTGCTGTGAGGTAAAATGATACGGTTTGATAAGTTCATATACCAGGCTGTTAAGGGCTGCCGAATGCTTCAATGCCAGCACAGGAACCTGCGCTTCGTCGCCTTTAATATGCAGTAGTTTGGCGATCTGTTTTTCCATAGCCTGCCGGTAAATAATGTCCAGGTCTCGGAAACGCTCCAGGTTATCGAGCAGATTATTTTCAGCTTCAGGGAATATTTTATTGACCAGGGGAATGATCGTATGCCGGAAATAATTCCTGGTATATTTTTCAGACGCATTGGAACTGTCTTCCACCCAGGTCAACTGGTTAGCGGCAGCAAATGCAACCAGTTCATCTCTGCTGAAAGACAATAATGGGCGTATAATATTTCCCTGCTTCGGCAGCATACCTCTTAATCCGATGATCCCCGTACCCCTGAAAAAGTTCATGAGCAGGGTCTCTATATTATCGCCTGCATGATGCGCGGTGAGCGTCCATTTGGGTTGAGGCATGTCATTATCACCAGGTGTGCAGACCAGTTCGCTGAACCAGCTATAACGAATTTCTCTTGCCGCTACCTGGACAGATAATTTATTCACTTCCGCATAGGCCGCAGCATCCAATCGTTTCACGTATACACGGCAGCCAAATTTGTCGCCGAGGGATTTCACAAACTGTTCATCCCTGTCGCTCTCCTCCCCTCTAAGCTGAAAATTAACATGCGCTATCTGGAACCGATAACCCGCCTGTCTGCAAAGCTCGCAAAGCGCAACAGAGTCGATGCCGCCGCTAACCGCCAGCAGCAATATATCTGTGGGAAGAAAAAGTTTCTCTTTTCCGATAACTTCAATAAATTTTTGTAAGGTTGTCATGCGAGGTAGCGGTTATTAGTCATCGGCAATTTCTTCATAAGCGGCGCGAAGTTCATTATAAGTATGGTTATCGCCTGCATCTTTAGCGCGCTGCATGCCTTTCTGGTACCATTCCATCGCGAGATCAGGGAGGTTGAGCCTTTCCAGTAATTTTGCCAGGTGATAATAAGATCCTGTATAACCCGGATCGCGGGTCAGTATTTCTTCAAAAAGCGAACGCCCCATTATATCATCGTGCACCTTGATGTATTCCAGCGCAAGGGCATGCTGTAAAAAACTATCTCCCGGATTGGCCGACAGAAATTCCTTTATCCGCTCAATTCTTTCCATTTCTTAACAATAAACTATTAAAACTGTTTTTTACGTTATTAAGGCGACATCTTTGTTTCTCTGTTCATGGTTTTTCCTGTAAATAAGTCTTTTTCACGGTTAAAATTCCGCTCTTCTCTTGTTTATATGTGGAAAATTCTTTTGGTTTGCAGGAACAATAGTTGCATAAACAACTTTATAAACCGCTTGACTATGAAGATTCTTGTTTGTATCAGTAAAACGCCCGATACCACGGCAAAAATAGCTTTCACCGATAACAATACGAAATTCGTTGAAGAAGGCGTGCAGTGGATCATTAATCCGTATGATGAATGGTATGCCTTAGTGAGAGCCATTGAGCTGAAAGAAAAAGACCCTTCCGCCATTATTCACCTGGTTACGGTCGGAGGCCCGGATAATGATCCTATTATCCGCAAAGCGCTGGCATTAGGAGGCGATGAGGCTTTCAGGGTGAATGCCCCGGGGCAGGACAGCTTCTATATCGCATCCCAGATTGCCGAAGTAGCCCGACAGGGCGCATACGATCTGGTATTTACCGGTAAAGAAACGATCGATTATAACAGCTCTTCCGTAGGAGGAATGGTAGCAGAACTGCTCGATCTTCCTTATGTTAGCCTGGCCATTAAGTTTGATCTTAATGGAGTAACAGCTACGGTTATACGAGAAATTGAAGGCGGTGAGGAAACCGTTGAAGTAAGTCTTCCATTGGTGGTCAGTTGCCAGAAAGGGATGGCCGAACAGCGAATACCCAATATGAAAGGCATTATGGGGGCCAGGACCAAACCGCTAAAAGTATTGGAGCCTGTTGCCGCCGATACCCTTACCAGCATTGCGGGATTTGAGATGCCTCCGCCAAAAGCGGGCGTAAAATTGATACCTGCCGATAATCCCGCTGAACTGATCCGTCTGCTTCATGAAGAAGCAAAAGTGATTTAACTCATCCTTCAACCTAATTTCATTATGTCAGTACTCATCTTTATAGATCATTCAGACGGCGCGGTAAAGAAGACTTCGCACGAAGCCATTGCCTATGGCGCCAAAGTAGCTGCGCAATTAGGAACCGTAGCCGAAGGCATTATATTGGGAATGGTACAGGAAGATATCAGCGCCCTGGGGAAATTCGGGGTGAAGAAGATTCATCAAATCAGTGATGAATCGCTGAACCATCCCGATCCGCAGGTTTATGCAAAGCTTATAGCCGAAGCAGTTTTAGCCCTTGGCGCTAAGGTGATCATTTTCTCCAATAACCTCCATGGCAAAGCTATAGCGCCCAGGGTAGCTGCCCGTTTGAAAGCGGGATTAGTGGCAGGGGCTGTTGCTCTTCCCGATACCAGCAAGGGTTTTACGGTGAAGAAAAATGTTTTTTCCGGCAAAGCTTTTGCGCATATTACCGTTAATACAGATATTAAGATCATATCGCTTAATCCCAATTCCTTCCCGGCGGAAGGAACTGGAACGGCAGCGGAAGTAGTTGCCTTTAAAGCTACCCTTTCCCCTTCAAAAACAAAGATAGTGGCCGAGAACAAGCTGACCGGAGAGATTCCGCTCAGTGAAGCCGAACTGGTAGTAAGCGGAGGAAGGGGACTTAAAGGACCTGAGAACTGGTACCTGGTGGAAGACCTGGCAAAAGCTTTAGGAGCCGCTACCGCGTGTAGCCGTCCGGTGGCCGATGCCGATTGGAGGCCTCATCATGAACATGTAGGTCAAACAGGACTGGCTATTGCGCCTAACCTGTATATTGCTATTGGTATTTCAGGGGCCATCCAGCATCTTGCGGGCGTAAACAGGAGTAAGGTGATCGTGGTCATCAACAAAGATCCTGAAGCCCCGTTTTTTAAAGCAGCCGACTATGGCATTATTGGCGATGCCTTCGATATTGTTCCAAAACTGACGGAAGCTGTAAAACAAATGAAGGCCTGAGATCACGGCCCTCCAAACATCCTTAAAGAGTAATAACCAGCGGTTCACCGCCCGGATTTTTTCAATAAAATCATGTACGTTTGTAGTTATTAATTTATAAAAAATAACCATCAAACCCGTGTTCGGGGAACTGCCCTGCGCGAAATCGGTCTTATGAAGAAAATAGAGCTTGAAATAGTGGCCTTATCACACAGCATCACCCAAACCCATTCCTATGCTGTTGTATTAGGAGAAGTAAACGGTCTTCGCCGTCTGCCAATCGTTATCGGCGGTTTTGAGGCCCAGGCAATAGCCGTGGCATTGGAAAAGATGCATCCCAGCAGACCGCTTACCCATGACCTGATGAAGAACTTTATGAATGCTTTTAATATAGAGCTACAGGAAATCATTATATGCGACCTGCAGGAAGGGATATTCTATTCTAAGCTGCTATGCGTTAGCGAACATGATACCGTAGAGATCGATTCCCGCACCTCAGATGCACTGGCCCTTGCCGTACGTTTTGGCTGTCCTATTTATACCTACGATAATATCCTTGAAAGCGCAGGTATACTTATGGAAGATTCTTCCGGCAAAAAGAAACTGGCCCGCGAAGCGGTTACCACAGAAACTTCAAGAGGTTCGGATGACCTCCGGGCATTATCGCTGGAAGAGCTCAATACCCTGCTGAATGATGTGCTTGAACAGGAAGATTACCTTCGAGCCATCGCTATCCGCGATGAGATCAACAGCCGAAAAAGAGGGCGATAACGGCTATTCTTTACTATT
>JBDTVL010000070.1:0-8287 GCA_040007215.1 Flavitalea sp. | reverse complement strand
GGATCGCTTTGCTCGGTATTGAAAACTGGAGCGCCAAGGGAAATTTTCCTAAATATGGAAAAATGAGCGAGGCACATTCCGGAACAGAACAATATCCTTTTAAATTGCTCATGAGCCATGACCCCAGTCACTGGGATGCGGAAGTAAGGCAGAAGTATGCAGATGTAGACCTGATGCTTTCCGGCCATACGCATGGCATGCAGTTCGGTATTGAGATCCCTGGACTTAAGTGGAGCCCTGTTCAGTATATGTACAAGCAGTGGGCTGGATTATATGAGGAAGGCAGGCAGAAATTGTATATCAACCGCGGATTTGGCTTTATCGGTTACCCGGGAAGGGTAGGCATTCTCCCAGAAATAACAGTGATCACCCTTACATAAGCTTTTAAACCTGCCACAATTTTTATTGTCCAAAAGCCGTTCTTGGGCTAAGTGCAGCCATGACTCAACGTTAACGAATGAAAAGAACCTGTAATCGTTTTAGTGTTTTAATGGCATTACTGGTTTTTATCGGGAGAAACGCTGGCGCCCAATCCAGCAGGATTGATTCGCTGTTCATGAATTCGGATACTACTTCTATTATAGATTCGCTGCTCAAAGATTTTGACGCCTATCTCGATTCGCTTTCCAAACCAAGAAGTTTTTTTAACGTAAGCCTAACGGCAGGAACTGGTATATTTAGTTTTGAAGATAAAAGCTCAGTATTTCTTAATCCCGAGAAAAAGCTGATCCTGTCGCCATCCGCCGGATATTATCATAAAAGCGGTTTAGGTTTATCGGCAACAGGCGCTTTGATCAATGATGAAGGAACGATGCGTTTTTACCAGTTTACTTTAAGTCCGTCGTTTGATGTGGTCAGGAAGAATTTTTCATCAGGAATTGTTTATTCCAAATTCTTTAACAAGGATTCTTTAAACTTCTACACTACCCCTGTATCCAATGAATTGTTCGCTTATTTTTCTTTAAGGAAATGGAAAGTAAGACCTTCGGTGAATATCAGTTATGGATGGGGAAGTAATACGGATTATGAAAAACGAAAGTTACGGATAGCGGCGCTGGCATTAAGAAGATCGCGCAATTATTCTGCAACAATTAAGAATGAAGAAAAAGTAAGCGACTTTTCCATGACGTTTTCTGTGAAGAAAGATTTTAACTGGTATGAAGTGATCGGTAAAAAAGATCATATCGTTTTTACCCCGGCGCTGCTGGTGAATACAGGTACCCAGCGATATGGTTTTAATAGTTCTTATATTAATAGTAATATTGCTTCGTATATACGAGTCAGTCAGAATCCAGGCAACAGCAGTTTTTCAAGTTCAACAGGATTTCTTTTACAGTCGGTGAGTATGGCATTGAGAGGCAGTTATATGACAGGTAAATGTTTGCTGCAGCCGCAGGTTATGTTCGATTATTATGTGCCTGAAACGGATATTCATTTTAATACTTTCTTTTCCATCACCGCTGGTTTCGTTTTATAATTTCCTTACCAACTTCCCTATCCTTTGCAGACTGATTTAACAACGCCTTGCGTATGCCTGGCATGTATCTTGAATTTTATTATTGCACCAATAAAAAAATTTGATATGAAAAAGAAATCCTTCTCTCTGCTCATCTTCGCCATGGCCATTACGGCAGTTGGTTTTTCACAGGGCTTCCATATTGGCCTCAAGGGAGGAGCGAATCTTTATAAGATTGATGGTAAAGCATTCAGCCAGGAATTCCAATACGGATATAATGCAGGCGCTTTTGCTGAAATCAATTTCAGTAAAAAATTGGGTATCCAACCTGAAGTGATGTGGAATCAGGCGCAAACCAGGACTTCCGGCAATTTCAAAGAAATTTATGATGGAGGATTGTCGGAATTTAAAGGAGTAAAACTCGACTACCTCAGCATTCCTTTATTACTCAGTTACAGGCCGGCTAAATTTATTTCTTTCCAGGCAGGTCCACAGTTTGGCGTACTGGTTAATGGAAAAGATAATCTTCTTGAAAATGGAAGGCAGGCTTTTAAATCCGGCGACCTGTCGATGCTGGGAGGCGTTCAGTTAAATCTTGCCGGGCTGAAAGTAGGTGGCAGGTATGTGGTTGGTTTGTCAAATATTAACGATATAGGCAGCCAGGATAAATGGAGGAACCAGGGTTTCCAGTTGTATGTAGGATTCAGGATAATTTGATCATCATCGTTATATTGCAAAAAACCCGCTTTGTCAGCGGGTTTTTTATTTTCTTCTTGTTTATAATCAGTTAACTGCCAATTAGGAACGAAAAACTGACTGGCGCCAAACTTGACTTATTAACGCTTCCCTGAAAAATTGCATTATATAAGTGGGAAGTGTTATTTTGTCACAGCTAAATCGCATTATGAAAGATCACAACTATTTATTAAGGCCTGAAGATGAAATGGATTTTATACCAATAATTCCTTTGAATGAGAATGATAGTGAAAACGGGATGGATTTAATAGCTCCTGAAGAGTTGCCGCTTCTGCCTTTAAGAAATACCGTGCTTTTTCCGGGCGTGGTATTGCCCATCACTGTAGGCAGAGATAAAAGCATAAAGGCCGTTAATGACGCATACAAGGCCGATAAACTGGTGGGAGTTGTAGCGCAGAAAGACAGTGAAGTGGAAGACCCCTCGGTTAGCGACCTCGAAGATGTAGGAACCATCGCCCGCATTGTGAAACTGATCAAGATGCCTGATGGCGGAACTACGGTAATTATACAGGGAAAGAAAAGGTTCCGGGTAGGCGCTATCGTTTCCGACGACCCTTATTTTAAAGCAAAGATCATTGCGCTGGAAGAAGAAGAAGCGCCCAAGGATCAGGATTTCGAAGCGTATGTTTCCAATATCAAGGATCTCGCTACGCAGATCATACAGCTTTCTCCGAATATTCCTTCTGAAGCCGGTATCATTTTAAAAAATATTGAGAACAGGTCTTTCCTGATCCATTTTATTTCCAGCAATCTTAATACGGAACTTGCTGAAAAACAAAAGCTGCTGGAACTCGACAGCATACAGGCAAGGGCCGATCTGCTGATGCAGTTGCTGCAACGCGAATTACAATTTGCAGAATTAAAGAATAAGGTAACCACTAAAACCAAAACCGAACTCGATAAACAGCAGCGCGATTATTTTCTGCAGCAGCAGTTGAAAAGTATTAAGGATGAACTGGGCGGCGATAATAACGAACGTGAAGTAAAGGAGATGCAGAAAAAAGCGGAGTTGAAAAAATGGCCTGCCGCTACCAAAGAGATGTTTAAGAAAGGCATTGAAAAACTGGAAAGAATGCATCCCAGTACGCCCGACTATTCTGTAGTGTATAATCATCTCGACCTGATGCTGGATCTTCCGTGGGACGATTATACGCTGGATTCTTATGATCTTAAAAAAGCAAAAAAAATACTCGATCACGATCATTATGGAATGGCCAAAGTTAAGGAGCGTATTCTTGAATATCTCGCGGTGCTTAAATTAAAAGGCGATATGAAAAGCCCGATACTTTGTTTTGTTGGGCCTCCGGGTATAGGAAAAACTTCACTCGGCAGAAGTATAGCCAGCGCCATCGGCCGCAAATATGTGCGGTTAAGTTTAGGCGGCCTCCACGATGAAAGCGAGATCCGCGGTCATCGTAAAACCTATATCGGCGCCATGCCGGGAAGAATCATTCAGTCTATAAGAAAGATCAAATCATCCAATCCCGTCATGATACTTGACGAGATTGATAAAGTAGGGCATGATAACCGCGGCGATCCTTCTTCTGCATTACTCGAAGTGCTCGACCCCGAACAGAACAACAGTTTTTACGATAATTACCTGGAGCTTGAATACGATCTCAGCAAGGTATTGTTCATTGCTACCGCAAATGATCTTAATAATATACAACCAGCTTTGCGCGACAGGCTGGAGATCATTCACCTCAGCGGTTATGCGGTGGAAGAAAAAATAGAGATCGCAAAACGACATCTTGTGCCCAAACAAAAAGATGCGCATGGATTAAAAGATATGAAATTCAGTATCGGCGATAAGATACTGGAAAGGATGATACAGGATTATACCCGCGAGAGCGGCGTGAGGGAACTGGACAGGTATCTGGCTTCCGTGATGCGTTATGAGGCGAAAGAGTTTGCCATGAAGAACAGAATTAAGGCATCGATGTCTATGCCCGATGTGGAAAAGATACTCGGCAAGGCAAGGTTCAGTAATGAATTGTATAAAGTGGCCAATATACCGGGAGTAGCCGTAGGACTGGCCTGGACCTATGTGGGAGGAGATATTTTATTTGTTGAAACCAGCCTTAGCGATGGCAAAGGCGATCTGAAGCTTACCGGCAACCTCGGGAATGTGATGAAGGAGAGCGCCGCTACCGCACTTACCTACCTGATGTCTAATGCCAGGAAGGTAAATATCGATCCGGAAATATTCAGTAAAAAAGTAGTGCACGTGCATGTGCCGGAAGGTGCAGTGCCTAAAGATGGTCCCAGCGCAGGCGTTACTATGCTTTCTTCTATTGCCTCGGCGATTACCGGTAGAAAGGTGAAATCATATCTCGGTATGACCGGCGAGATCACTCTTCGTGGCCAGGTTCTTCCTGTTGGCGGCATAAAAGAGAAGATACTGGCGGCAAAAAGAGCCGGGCTGAGAGAAATTGTATTGTGCTGGCAGAATGAAAAAGACGTGGAAGATATAGACCCTGCATTTATTAAAGGCATGAAGTTTCATTATGTAAAAACCATGCAGCAGGTACTGGATATAGCGCTGAGTTAATATTCACTCTATAGTTACCTGGCGCGAGCCATACAATCGTTTAAGTGAATCTTTCACCTTAGCGGTATCGGCTGCCAGGGCTGGCCTGATGAAGTATAGGCTGAAGGAAATAGAATCTTTTGTTTCCATCTGGATATCCTTATAGTAAGATTTCAGTTGGATATATCTTTTGGTAGCCCGTTCCAGCCGGTTTGTTTTTTCAATCACAAATTTATAACTGCCAGCAGGCGCTGCAGGGCCCGATTGTCCGTTTTTGCTGATAGAATCTTTAGCGGCCGCAGCTAAAGCTGTATCTGCTTTCTGGTAAACGGCGGTATCTGGGACGATAACAACCGTAGCGGTTTCTATGGGGGCTGAATGACGGTTGTACAACGAATATCCACCCCATATAATAAGACCAATGCCGGCAACAAGGCTGGCAATGATAAAGGAACGCCGCACACTTTTTGTCTTCCGGGCGCTTACTTCATCATAAGAATATTTCTTGTTGGGTCTGTCTTCTCTCTGTTCGCCCAGGTAATGTTCCAGCCGTTCCAACGAGGGTTCGCCGGGTGTGAATTCGTATAAGCCATTCCGCGCTTTGAGCAGAGAACCTATTCCTTCAAAATGAAAAGGCTTGCCAATATTCAGTAATATTTTGCCATCGGAAATAAAGGAATCGAGATCTGATTCGGCAAGCGGTTTTATCTTTCCCGTTTCAGTTCTTATAAAACTGATAAAGGCTTCATCGGGAGCGGCAACAGGCTGCTGAACATAACGGATCTGTTTAATAAAATCTGACAAGGTTTTATCGGAAACTTCCGGAACAGGTATGGCAGGATCGATAGAAAAAACGCCGATGCCGGGTAAATTCAACTTTTTCTGCTGGTAAAGATATTTGGCAAATAACGAGGCTAGTTTCAAAATAGCAAAGGGTTTATTCACAAGTTAAAGATTAATTGCCTGCAACCCAATTATACGCCTGTCAAGGGCTAATTTTGCTGTTAACAGACAGATATCATATTTTATTAGATGTTAGAGGATAAAGAACGATTATTTATCGATTACTGGGAGCTGAACAGGAACAAAGAAAAAAAGCTTGTTTACAGGCTGCTTACCGGTCTGCCAGTGGGATTGATGTTTGCAGTTCCCGTTTTTCTGGCTCTTTTTTCCAGTCAGTTCTGGTTTAAAAGAGCCGATATGGTAGCGCACAGTCAACTTAGCGCTGTGGTGATGATCCTGGCTGGCCTGCTGATTGCGGGCTTTGTGGCTTTATTTTACAAAACCCATCAGTGGGAAATGAAAGATCAGCAATACCTCGAGTTTAAAGCCAAAGAGAAGCGTGGAGACCGTAAAGAAGACTTACCCGAATAACAGGACTGATGCAACGGTAGACGCTCTTGGATTGTCTTTAACCGAATCATATATTTACAAAAATGAACCTGATGCTTAAAATTTGCTTTAGTCTATTGTTGATCATTATCGTGGGCGCTGGCTGCTTAAAGGAACAGAAATGCAGTTTCTCCTCAAATAATATCATGGCCCCGGTCTCGGAAAAAGATAGTTTACAGGCATATATCACCGCCAATAATATCCAGGCCACCAGGGATACCAGCGGTTTGTTTTATTCAATCAGCAATCCAGGAACCGGAACAGCCAAACCGGTGCTTTGCTCGCAGATCACCATCAATTATGCGGGAAAATTAACTAACGGAACCATATTCGATCAAAGCTCTGGCGCTGTTTTCCAACTGGGCACCCTTATAGAAGGCTGGAAAAAAGGCATTCCTTTACTAGGCAAAGGAGGTCAGATACGATTATACATTCCTCCAACCTTAGGATATGGCAGCACTGATGTGAAAGACCGTAATGGCGTTGTGGTTATTCCAGGTAAATCAATATTGATCTTCGATATTACCCTGATCGATTTCACAGCAGGTTAACCAGGTCTGCGATCATTGTTTTAGCTAGCGGCTTTTGGCCTATTTTTGCGAAAAGATTCTCTTGCCACACGAAGCCATTTCCATTTTCGACATTTTTAAGATAGGCGTTGGCCCTTCAAGTTCTCATACGCTGGGGCCCTGGCGCGCTGCGCAACAGTTTACCGCTTCCCTGGAGGCAAAAGGACTGCTGCAGCAAACCTCTGCGGTTAGGGTATTGTTATATGGCTCATTGGCTAAAACAGGCATAGGCCATGGAACAGATGTGGCAGTTCAACTGGGCCTGAGCGGCGAAGACCCCGTTACTTTTGATGTGAGCGCAATCCATTCCAAAACAGAAGATATCAGGAAAATGAAAACGCTTCTTCTCCAGGGGCGACATGAAGTGAACTTCGATCCGCAGGAAGATATTGAGTTCTTCATTACCGAATCCCTTCCTTTTCATCCTAATGCTTTAACCTTCCTGGCTACCATGCACGATGGCAACCAGGTGGCGGAAACCTTTTATTCCGTTGGCGGTGGATTTGTGATCAAAGAAAACCAGGAAAGTTCCGGCGCTTCATTGGTGCAGCTACCCTTTCCGATCAATACAGCCGAAGATATTCTTCACTGGTGCCGCAAGACCGGCCTCAGCATCAGCGAAGTGGTGATGGAAAATGAAAACGCCTGGCGCGAAGAGCGCGAAACAAGGTCCGGCGCCCTGAATATATGGAACGTGATGAAAGAGTGCATGCTGCGCGGTTGCAGCCGCGAAGGCATTTTACCCGGTGGACTGAATGTGAAAAGAAGAGCCGCGGCGCTGAATAAAAAATTATTACAGGGCCGGGAATACCAGGATTATAGTAGCTGGATCAGCGCTATCCGTGCAGGAGGGAATGATTTTAAATATATACTCGACTGGGTAAGTTGTTTTGCGCTTGCTGTGAATGAAGAGAATGCTTCATTCGGTCGGGTGGTCACTGCGCCTACCAATGGCGCCGCAGGCGTGATACCTGCAGTATTGCAGTATTTCGTGATCTTTAATGGCGGCGACAGGGAAGAGAAGATCATCCAGTTCCTGCTCACCGCTTCAGAGATAGGCAGCATTTTTAAAAAAGGCGCCACCATCTCTGCCGCTATGGGTGGATGCCAGGCCGAGATAGGTGTTTCTTCGGCTATGGCCGCCGCAGCGCTTACCGAAGCTTCCGGAGGAACCCAGCGCCAGGCATTAATGGCCGCAGAAATTGCCATGGAACATCACCTGGGCATGACCTGCGATCCTATTGGCGGCCTGGTGCAGATCCCCTGCATCGAACGTAATACCATGGGCGCAATCAAAGCCATCACCGCTTCACAACTTGCCTTACAGAGCACGCCCGATTTTGCCAGGGTGTCGCTCGACGGCGTTATCAATACGATGTGGGATACTGCAAAAGATATGAACTTCAAATACAAGGAAACCTCAGAAGGCGGACTGGCGCTGCATGTTCCGCTGGGGCTGAAAGAGTGTTAGTAGGCCAGGAATTTTTTTTCATCTCTCATAACGGTATCGGGCACCCGTTTTATCTTCCTCGAATACTTATTAAAATACCATCACTTCATTATATAAGGTATCTCTTTCCACGG
>JBDTVL010000069.1:0-8294 GCA_040007215.1 Flavitalea sp. | reverse complement strand
AACAGATCAAAAAGAAATACAAAAAACAACCTGTAAATACCGAAGACGGACTGAAAATTGAGTTCGATAATGATTGGGTGCACCTGCGCACCTCCAATACAGAACCAATCATCAGGATCTATGCGGAAAGCAGTTTCGAAACCACCGCCAACAATATAGCGCTGCGCCTGATGCAGGATATCAAAGAGTTCATCTGATAAATAACTACCGAAGGAAGGCATAATTTTCTATTGTGTATCTTGCAGACTTAAGCATTATTACCGTAGTTACCCAGTATATGAGCAGAATTTATCTTGATAATGCCGCTACCACTTCACTGGATCCCGAAGTTCTGGCGGTGATGACCCCTTACCTCACGGAAAAATTTGGCAATCCTTCCTCCATCTATTCTTATGGCAGAGAGAGCCGTATGGCGATAGAGAGCGCCCGTAAATCCGTTGCAGCTATTCTAAATGCCCACCCTGCAGAGATCTTTTTTACTTCCGGAGGAACGGAAAGTTCAAATACGGCCATTACCTCTTCTGTAAGAGACCTGGGCTGTACACATATTATTTCTTCGCTTATCGAGCATCATGCTACCCTACATACGGTGGAATACCTGCATCACCGCGGCGAAGCATCGTTGAGTTACGTTAACCTGCTTCCTAATGGCCATATCGACCTGGAACATCTGGCTGCCCTGCTCGGGGCAAACGGTAAAACCCTGGTTACGCTGATGCATGCCAATAATGAAATTGGCAATATGTTAGATATCCATGCCGCCGGAGAAATCTGTAAAAGGTATGGCGCTATTTTTCATTCCGACACTGTTCAGACCGTAGGTCATTTTCCCTTCGACCTTCGCAATACGCCTGTACATTTTATAACCGCAGCAGGTCATAAATTTCATGGTCCTAAAGGAGCGGGCTTACTATACATCAATGAAAACGTAAAGATTAAACCTTATATACATGGCGGATCGCAGGAAAGAAATATGCGGGCAGGCACTGAAAATCTTTACGGTATTGTCGGTTTTGCCAAAGCCCTTGAAATGGCTACCAAAAATTATGAACGGGAAAGCGCCTATATAAAAGGCATTAAACTTTATATGATGGAACAACTGGTAAAGCAGATTCCGGCAATAAATTTTAATGGAGATCCGCTCGGCAGTTCTTTATATTCCGTGTTAAGCGTTTCGTTTCCGAAGACTGAAAAATCGGAGATGATACTTTTTAATCTCGACATTAATAATATCTGCGCCAGCGGCGGAAGCGCCTGCACCAGCGGCGCCGACCAGGGTTCCCATGTGATCAGGGCTATTAATAATAACCCTAACCTGATCACCGTACGTTTCTCTTTTTCCAAATACAATACGAAAGAAGAGATTGATATTGCCGTGGATAAACTGAAGACGCTGATCTGATAATAATTCCCTCTTTATTTTTTATTTAGCAAGTACCATTTGAAAAAATGAATACTGTTGTTTTTGCCAGAATCGATAATGTTTTCCCTTGGAATCACCATCTTCTCAAAGCAGTTGAACCGGTCGGCAATAAGAAATATTTTCCCCCTGTAGCTTCTTAAGCTGTCTGTCGGCAAAAGGTTTTTATCTCTTAAATAATATGACATGCCGAATGCAGAAGGGTCGTATAAAATGGCCCTGATGCTGTCTCCCCTGAATTTGCCTTCCAGTTTTCCGGTTATTTCTTTTGGATTAAATCCAAATAAATGATACTGATACCGGAGATCGGTGGCGGCAAAATTCCTGGTATTATTAGCATACGTCTGCTTTTTCAGATAATTCATAGATAATAGCAGCGATAAAAGCAGTAATCCGATAAAGGGAATCAGGAGCCTGCTTTTCACCATAAACAGGGGCAGACAAAGCTGCGCCATGAATAAACAAAAAACAGGTAGTATCACCAGCCATATTCTCAGGATGGATGGTGGGTTATGAAAAAAATACACGGTAAAAGGAATGATCAGCAAACCCGCGAGCAATAAGGAAACATTTTTTTTAGTAAAAGACAAAGGCTGCATTATTAAATAGCCAACAGGTAGCAATAATATGATCCTCCAGTCGATAAATCTGTAGTAAACGGCAATTGGCAAACGTATCCTGTCAGAAATAGAGTTCCTTGAAGAGAAAAGATAACCGAGTTTGGCGATCTGCTCTTTTTTAAAAATAAAAAAAATGGCAAAAAGAAGAAAGGCGCCTGATAACGCAATGAATAGTTTAAAATCGGCTGATCTTACCAGCAGGTTCCATTTAATGATTTTAGATGAATAAACAGCCGATAAAAAAACAAGCGCTAACAGCGAAATGAAAAAGTAGATCGTGGAGGGAAGATTGATTAACAGTAGCGAACCGGCAACAGTAATATACGCCAGGTATTTTAACGAAGGGTGGCGATGATAAGATAACAACAGGTTGGTCATGATAATGCAAAGCAATAATTCAAGCGAATAACCACGTACCTGCGACCCAAAAGTGTATAATTGTAAGGAAGAAACATAGATGGATAGCGCTATAACGGCAAACAGCGGACCTTGCATTTTTCGCGCGCCATAATAAAATGCAGGCACGCTGATTAAGGTGAACAGATAAGGAAGAATACGTATAAGCAGTGGGTTGTCTAGTAAATCACCGAGATTATCTGTCTGAATGATTTTCAGATAAATATTGGCAACGAAATTAAAAACAATATGATTGTTTGTGGTGTGATAGTCGGTTAATGTCCTGGTCACAGGTACAAGAACAAAATTATCCAGGGTATACAGTTCATCCTGCCATAGATCATTATTCAAAAAAGATATATTGGTCAGCGCTGCGAAAACCAGGAGAAAAAGGAATATTGCAGAATAAAATTTATAGATGTTTAATGACGATGGTAAAGTTGCTATATCTTTTTTTGCAGGCCAGAAAGTCCAGTTATCGGAGTTGATGAAAGTGTGAATAGCGGTCATTAAAGATATGCGGCATTGTTTGGCGCGGACACAAAGATGTCAGGAAAAAAGCACAATACGAAATTTGGCGATATTGACGGTTGGTAAATGATATTTCATGCAAAGCAGCGGCTTGTTGCTATGATAGAAATTCCTGGGGTAAGAAGTTTTTCAAATTAGCCGGTAAATACAGAAGATAATGTAGATATTTGAATTTGTGTGCGCCTTTAGTCTGGCGCCTGCCTTTACATAGGATTTTTATTAAATAGAAAATATTATTAACGGATCTGGTTGCCAGGATGATCAATGGTAAAACAATTGTGGTTTGTCTCCCGGCATATAATGCCGCCAAAACCCTGGAAAAAACTTATGGGGAAATTCCTGTGGATATAGTGGATGAGGTGATTCTGGTAGATGATGCCAGCGGCGATGAAACATTGTTGATAGCGCGCCGGCTGGGAATTCGCCATATTGTTGAACACAATTATAATAAGGGATATGGGGGTAACCAGAAGTCATGTTATGCAAAGGCTTTGGAACTGGACGCAGATATCATCATCATGCTTCATCCCGATTACCAGTATAATCCACGGCTGATACCTTCAATGGCTTATTTAATTGCTCATGATGTTTATCCGGTTGTACTGGGTTCCAGGATACTGGGAAAAGGCGCCATGCGTAACGGGATGCCTTTTTACAAATATTTTTCTAACCGCATGCTTACGTTTATTCAGAATATCATGCTCCATCAAAAATTGTCGGAGTACCATACGGGGTACAGGGCATATAGCGCCAGCGCGCTGGCTTCGATTAATTTATCGGCTAATTCAGATGATTTTATTTTCGACAACCAGGTATTGGCGCAGTTTATTTATGCCGGTTTCCAGATTGGAGAAATTTCTTGTCCTGCAAAGTATTTTTCGGAAGCTTCTTCTATCAATTTTTCTCGAAGTGTGGTATATGGATGGGGGGTATTGATTACTTCTATTAAGTACCGGTTGAATAAAGCCGGGCTACTGATTTCTGAGATGTTTAAAAACTCCGGGGAGAAAAGTTAATAGTTATTTATTTCAGCAATCCCTTTACCTCATTCAGTTTCATCAGCGCCTCCACAGGAGTGAGGCGGTTGATATCAATGCCTTCGAGCAGCCTGCGGATCTCGGTGAAGGTTTCGCTGTGCGCATCGAAAATGGATAACTGTACTTTTGGCGCCGATAATTTCTTTACCTGTTCGCCAATATTTTCATCCACATGTTTTTCTTCCAGTTGTTTTAATATTTCATTGGCGCGCTGGATCAGCGACGGCGGCATTCCCGCCATTTTGGCTACATGAATACCGAAACTATGTGTGCTGCCGCCGGAGGCCAGCTTTCTTAAAAAAACTATTTTATTGCCGAGCTCTTTATTGGTAATATGAAAATTTCTTACTCTTTCCAGTTTATTCTCCAGCTCATTGAGTTCATGATAGTGTGTGGCGAAAAGCGTTTTAGGGCGATGAGCCGAATGGTGCAGGTATTCTGCAATACTCCAGGCAATGGAAATGCCATCGTAGGTAGAAGTGCCCCGGCCTATCTCATCAAGTATCACCAGGCTTCCTGAAGTGATATTGTTGATGATGCTGGCGGTTTCATTCATCTCCACCATAAAGGTAGATTCGCCGCCGCTGAGGTTATCATTGGCGCCCACCCTCGTAAATATTTTATCGGTCAGCGGAATTTTTGCCTGCGTTGCCGGAACAAAACTTCCCATATGCGCCATCAGCGTGATCAGCGCCGTTCGCCTCAGTAAAGCGCTTTTGCCGCTCATGTTAGGCCCGGTGAGAATAATGATCTGCTGCGATTCGGCATCCAGTGAAATATCATTGGCAATATAAGCTTCAGATAATGGCAGGTTTCTTTCAATAACCGGATGACGACTTTCCTGCAGCGCCAGTTCATGACCGGTATGTATCAGCGGACGCTTGTAATTATATTGCATGGCATTGTTCGCAAAACAGATCAGGCAGTCGAGCGTAGCCAGGATATGCGCATTGACCTGCATCGGCGCTATGTATTCCTGCAGCTCCAATAACAGTTTGTCGTATAGCTCTGATTCTATAGCCAGGATTTTTTCTTCGGCGCCGACAATCTTTTCCTCATATTCTTTTAGTTCGGGCGTGATGTATCTTTCCGCGGTGGTAAGCGTTTGTTTACGCATCCAGCGTTCGGGCACTTTGGTTTTATGTGCATGCGTTACTTCAAGGAAGTAACCAAAAACATTGTTGAACCCGATCTTCAGGCTTGAAATGCCGGTTGCTTCAATTTCTTTTTGCTGCAGCGCCACCAGGTATTGTTTACCTCCTGAAGCGATCGCGTTGAGTTCGTCGAGGCCGACTGAAATACCTTCGCGGATCACGCCGCCTTTATTAATGGCCACTGGTGGATTTTCTGCTATCTCCCGGATAATTTTATCGGCGATAGCCTGGCAGGGATTCAAGGTTGCTGAGGACCTGCGGAGGAAATCATTATCCTGTATACTGCAGAGCTGTTTTACCTGTTCAATATGTTCCAGTCCTTTGGCGATCTGCATCAGTTCGCGCGGGTTGATCTTTTTTGCGGGGATCTTGCTCACCAGCCTTTCCACATCGCCGCATTGTTTCAGGTGTTGGCCGATGGTATTCCTCAGATCGGGCTCTTTGATGAAATGTTCCACCAGGTCCAGCCGCTGGTTGATTTTATTCAAATCTTTCAGCGGCATTGCGATCCACCGCTTCAGCATCCTGGCGCCCATAGGGGAAATGGTGTTGTCCAGTACTTTTAGTAACGTATGCCCCTGCTCCGATCCATTGCCTAGTAATTCAAGATTGCGGATGGTGAACTTATCCATCCATAAATAATCCTCGATATCTATGCGTTGAATAGAGGTGATATGCTGCAGGTTGGGATGTTCTGTGTCGCGGAGATAATGCAGTATGGCGCCTGCGGCGATGATACCTTCTTCCATCTCTTCAATACCAAAGCCTTTGAGCGACTGGGTTTGAAAATGTTTCACCATGCTTTCAACGGCATACTGATGATCAAAGATCCAGCTTTCGAGTGAGTAGGTATAATAATGAACCCCGAATACTTCTTTAAAATGTTTCTGGTGATGACGCTGGAAAATAACTTCGGCAGGTTTCATCGTTTGCAGCAGTTTATCGATATACTCCTGCGATCCCTGGCTGATGAAGAATTCGCCGGTTGTAATATCGAGAAAAGAGATGCCGAGGCGCTGATCGTTAAAATGTATGGCGGCCAGGAAATTATTGCTGCTGTAGTCGAGCAGTTTTTCATTGGTGGCGATGCCAGGCGTAACCAGTTCCGTAACGCCGCGTTTTACCAGGCCTTTGGCCAGTTTGGGATCTTCCAGTTGATCGCAGATGGCTACACGGTAACCGGCTTTGACCAGTTTATGCATATAGGTATCCAGGGCATGATGAGGAAAGCCGGCTAGCTCATTGGAAGAAGCCGCGCCATTATTTCTTTTGGTGAGGGTGATGCCCAGGATACGGGAGGTGATCACTGCATCTTCCGAGAAAGTTTCATAAAAATCGCCCACCCTGAAAAGCAATATGGCATCAGGATATTTCTGTTTGATAGCCCGGTGCTGCTGCATCAGCGGAGTTTCGGATGGAGATTTAGACAAGAATGAACTTTTAAAGGTGAATGGGTAACCGGGAAATACAGGGGCCTCTGAGGTTTTCATGCCTGTTTAACGTCATTTTGCCGCTGTTCCCGCGCAAATGTAAATGATTAAACTATTTTTGCGCTCAATTACAAAACAGCCTGTTAAAGAGGGTTAATAAGATGCGTAAATTAAGCATGGAAGAGCTGGACCGTAAAACGGTGGGGGGGTTTAGGGCCTCCGAGAAATTCCCGGTAATAGCGGTGATGGATAATGTGCGCAGCATGCATAATGTTGGCAGCGTGTTCAGGACAGCGGATGCCTTCCTGATCAGGGGTTTGTGTTTATGTGGGTATACTCCTCAGCCTCCTCATCGCGATATTCATAAAACAGCGCTGGGCGCCACGGAAACCGTTGCCTGGAATTATTTTGCTACGGCAGTGGAGGCGGTGGAGTGTTTAAAGTCGGCCGGTTACGTGGTTTTTGCGGTAGAACAAGTAGAAAAAAGCATTCCTTTGCACGAATTTTCTTCGAACCAATACGAAAACCTGGCTGTTGTATTTGGAAATGAAGTGAGCGGCGTAGATCCGGCTGTACTGGCTTTGTGCGATGGATGCATAGAGATACCACAATGGGGCATGAAACATTCGCTCAATATTTCCGTGGCAGCGGGAATTGTGCTTTGGGAACTGGTAAGGGATTCGAAAATAATCTAAAGGAAAGGATCTGCTATTGCGGCATTCTACCTTAACCTTTTTAAGAATATGGCTACTGTAAAGAATTATTTAAGCCTGGTCACTTTTTCGCATACCATTTTTGCGATGCCTTTTGCGATGATCGGTTTTACGCTGGGTATCATCAATCATGCATCTGTTTTTGGCGTAAGCCAGTGGAACCTCAATAAGACTATAGGCTGGGACTGGGATATAACGAATTTACGCTGGCCGTATGTTGGGAACTTTCTGCTGGTTATCCTGTGCATGGTCTTCGCCCGCAGCGCCGCTATGGCCTTTAACCGTTATCTCGATAAAAATTTTGACGCCCTGAACGCCCGCACGGCCATTCGTGAAATTCCGGCGGGCATTATATCGGCTAACAAAGCCCTGCTGTTCACTGTTATCAATGCCCTGTTGTTTATAGCCTGTACCTGGTTGATCAACCCGATATGTTTTTATCTTTCGCCGGTAGCCCTGCTGGTGGTGCTGGGTTATAGTTTTACCAAACGGTTCACCCCGCTGTGTCACCTGATATTGGGTCTGGGGCTTTCACTGGCGCCGATCGGCGCTTACCTGGCGGTAACCGGCTATTTTTCGGTATTACCGGTGTTATTTTCTCTGGCAGTTATTTTTTGGGTCAGCGGTTTTGATATTATTTATGCCCTGCAGGATGTTGATTTTGATCGCCAGCACCGTTTATATTCTATCCCGGCCTGGCTGGGCAAAAAGAATGCTTTGCGCGTATCTTCTTTTCTGCACCTGCTTTCAGCAGTCAGCGTGCTTGTTGCCGGCATCTATGGCGGCTTTAATATTTTATACTGGGCCGGGGCGCTGGTGTTTGCGGGCATGCTGATCTACCAGCATTCCATCGTTAATCCAACCGATATCAGCCGTGTAAACAGGGCCTTTATGACGGCAAATGGTTTCGCCAGCGTAGTATTCGCGGTATTTGTGATCTCCGACAGGCTTATATTCTGACAAACCCTTTACCTTAGACAATATGGCCCGGAT
>JBDTVL010000068.1:0-8356 GCA_040007215.1 Flavitalea sp. | reverse complement strand
TGATACAGGTATCGGAATTCCGAAAGATAAATTGAGCAGGCTGTTCCAGGCTTTTTCGCAGGTGGATTCTTCCACTACACGTAAATATGGGGGCACAGGCCTCGGCCTGGTGATCTGTGAAAAATTAGTGGGCCTGATGGGCGGAAGTATTGAAGTAGACAGCATTCCTGGAAAAGGAAGCACCTTCTCCTTTACAATCATGACCAGAGCGGGCGTTTATTCATCGCGCACTTATGTTAACGAAAATATGATCGCTCTCCATGGTAAAAGAGCTTTGGTAGTAGACGATAACCAGACCAACCGGCTCATCCTGCAAAAACAACTGGAACACTGGAAGCTGGAAGTGATTATGGCTTCCAGCGGAGAAGAAGCCCTCGCCATTATTTCCCGAAGCGAACCATTCGATCTTATACTCACCGATATGCAAATGCCAGAAATGGATGGCATTGAACTGGCAACGATGATAAGAAAATCAGATCAGCGATCGCCCATTATCCTGTTAAGTTCAATAGGAGATGACCGGAACAGGAAATCACCTGAACTTTTTAACGCTGTACTTACAAAACCTATCAAACAACAGATCCTGTATAAGCATATCGTCCAGGAACTGGGAAAAACGCCTGCAATTATAGAGATTAAGCAAAAGTTGCAGGAAAAAGATATGTCTACATTATCCAGGCGCTATCCCTTACAGATACTGGTGGCCGAAGATAATCCGATTAACCAGTTGCTGGCCATAAAAATGCTGGGCAGGCTGGGTTATGAACCTGTAGTGGTTAATAATGGGTTGGAAGCGGCAGACATCGTTACCAGGCAATCATTCGACCTGGTACTGATGGATGTGCAAATGCCGGAAATGGATGGCCTGCAAGCTACCCGTGCTATAAGGCAATCTCCCGATCTTCGGTTGATCATCATTGCTATGACAGCTAATGCTATGCAAGGCGATGAAGCGGATTGTATCGAGGCAGGCATGGATGATTACCTGAGTAAACCCATTAAACTGGAAATGCTGGAAGGCATGATTGAAAAATGGGGTCCCAGGATGAGTATGAAGTCGGCGGTATAAATTATTTATAAAAAAAGACCCGGATATTCTGGGTCTTTTAAATTTTATTGAGGAAGGGGATATCCCCGATTTTGTGTGAGCAGTTTATCTAATCTCAGATCGAGTTCAGGGATTGGAAAAAGATAATCATCATCTGTAAAGTTTTGCTGGTAAAGAGGATTCTTTTCTTTTACGATCCTTTTTCTTACCAGGTTGAACCACCGGTCATTTTCAAAACATAATTCCCAGCTTCTTTCCTGTAACACGGCGTCATCAAAAGCCTGTTTACTTAAACCTGTTGTCAGTAATGGTTCATCAGGATTGTTTACATAACCGTTTGCCCTGTTGATCACTTCATTGATCGCGTCAACGGCATCCTGCGTAGGACTTCCATTGGCCATGTTTTTTGCTTCGGCATAGATCAGCAGTACATCTGCATAGCGAAGAATAGGAAGATTAACAGTAGATCGGAACGCCGCGAAATCGTCCGAGGATACATTGATGAATTTCTGGCAGAAAGGAAAATTATCCGGCGACCAGGACACATCTGTATACGGAAGGCCATTGTATTCAAATAACAGGTAGGCATTCTTTCTTGGCTGACTCGGGAATGATTGTTCAAATGCAGGTTCTACGGCTCCGCCTCCCCAACCATTTAAAAAGCCGGGAGTATGCGCTTGTGGAGGCGTAGATAGATCCTGCCCGTTGGAATTAAAGCTCCACATCATTTCCGACCCGTATTTATTATTCACCTGGAAGAGGTCATGTACGTCCTGTTCAAGATGATAAATACCTGCCTGCATAACCTGTAACGCAAGTGCAGCGGCTTTTGCATAATTTTCTGTAAGGTTTAATGGAGCGGTAGCCATAGTCAGATATACTTTTGCCAGCATACCCTGCGCGGTTCCTTTGGTAGGCCTTCCTGGTTTGCCGGCCCAGGTATCGGGAAGTTTAGCAATGGCTTCCGTAAGATCGGCGTCTATCAGCGCATATACATCAGCGATAGGAGACCTGGCTATTGCCGTTACTGAAGGATCGGGTGTTTCTTCCTTGATCAGCGGCACATCTCCAAACATTCTCACCAGCATGAAATAATTAAAGGAGCGAAGAAATTTTCCCTGGCCAACCAGTTCATCGATCACTTCCTGTGAAGTTCCTGTGAGACTTCCTTTTTGAATGGCCTCAAGGGCTGCATTGATATTACGTAAAGCCACGTAATGAATTCTCCATGCCTCGTCGCCAAAGTTGGAAGAGATCACGAGATCGCCGCCGTACGACTGGTCATCATTTACAAAAACTGCTCCAAAGGGATCTGAATAACCTCCATACTTGTTCCATAACTGTCCCATGGATGCGGCATAAGCGGCTTCCACCTGTTCGGGAGAGGTGTAAAACTGGTCAGGAGAAACAAAACTAATAGGCGTTTCTGTAAGCGATTTATTGCAACTCGATGCTATCGTAAATAGCGCCATTGCGAGAATGGCTATATAAAAAACATGTTTCATAATAAATAACGATGGATTTGCAGAGTTGGTGATCAGGAATCCAATATCCGTCTGGTCTGTTCCATTGTAGGGATAATTGTAATCGCTGCTAGACCTTACAACGCCGAAAGTTTGATAGGGGGCTATACCCTGGTTACCGGTGGTTCCCCAACTGGCGCGGAATTTCTGATCATGGAAAATGTTAAGGTTCCTGATAAACTTTTCTTCAGATGCTCTCCAGGCAACGGATAGAGAAGGGAAATATCCCCATTTATTATTGGCGCCAAATACAGAAGAGCCATCAGCGCGAAAGCTAGCGGTTAAAAGATATTTATCCGCTATGGAATAGTTCAATCTTCCCAGGTAGGGACGAATGACGCGTTCATAGGAATTGGAAGCGTTGACAATATTTGAAGCGCCGCCCAGGTCAAATATTTTGGTCTGATCAACCAGGAAACTTTGGGCAACCAGCGAAGAAGCATCGCCGCGTTCTACGGTTTGTTCCGCTACGCCGGTGATAGTAAAATGATGAATACCGAAGTCTCTGTCGTACGTGAGTATATTGGAATTCTAGTATTTCTTGGTGAGCCCTGTTGCAGACAGACCGTACCCGTTGTACTGAACTCCCTGAAAAGTTTTTTTATTGTAGTAGCTGATATTATTCAAATTGATAAAAGAAGCTCCACCTGTTACCCGAAGTTTTAATCCTTTTAAAAGCGTGAAATCGAGGTAGGCATTCAACAGGTTGGTAATGGTACTGTTGTTGGATAAGGCTCCTTGGCGCTGGCCAGCGGGTTCCAGGTATCATTAGCGCCATAGTCTGGAGGCGCCATCATATACTGGCCATTTGCGTCGTCTACAGGAACAGTGGCTCCACATCTTGGCGCGGTGTTAATAGGCGCTCCAAGCCAGGTGATATCGCCATTTGAATTCGCAAAAGGCGGCGCATTGCCAGCTTCTTTTGACCCAAACCAGTTCAGTCCGAATACAGCCAACGACGATACATTTGCTTCCAGGTTGGCCCTGAGGGTATATCTTTTATAGGAAGAATTAACGAGTATACCATCCTGATCTAAAAATCCTGCCGATACCAGGTACTGATATTTTCGGAACCTCCGTTTACGGACACCTGGTGATTTTTCAGCGGCGCTGTTCTGTAAATAACATCCTGCCAGTCAGTGCCGCCATTCTTTTCAAAATCGCTGATCTGCGCATCTGTGAAAATTGAAGCGGGAGTGATACCCGATCCGTTCTGTGTGGCGTTGAAGTCATTAGTAGTTCGGGCATAGTCGGCCGCATTCATTACATCCAATTTTTTCCTTAGCGTTTGTGCGCCATGGTTAAAGCTATAGGAGATGTATAAGCAGTTCGTCATTCAGCAGACTGTACTGGGCCATAACACAATAATAAGACAACTTAAAGTAAGATTAAAAAAAAAGGAGGGTTGCCGGCCATTTCATGCTTGATAAAATCGCCGGCAAAAATTTGCAGAAGCAAAAATTTATACTTTATTTTTGATAAAATAAGCAACTTCAAATAAGATGAAAAAGCGAACCCTCCTGGCCATAATAAGTTTTATTGTAACATCCATCCTTTTCTATGCCTGCCAGTCAGGATCCGGTTCCGGAACAGGCCAAATAGCTTCCGATACCATATCGATAGCGCTGGGAAAAAAAATTTTTGAACAAAACTGCAGCAGTTGCCACAGTTTCAGACATGATGGTATTGGTCCGGCGCTTTCGGGAGTAACTTCTATGGCTTCTCCGGACTGGCTTAAACATTTTATTAAAGATCCGGTTGCTGTTATTCAATCGGGCGATAGTCGCGCAAAGGAATTATTGGCAAAATTCCATACCATGATGCCTTCTTTTACCACGCTTGCCGATAAAGATCTCGACGCTATTATCGCTTTCCTTAATACGCATAAGGCAGGCGAGAAATCCAGCTTCGTCATTGACAGCAATTATTTGAGGGATCCGATTAAAACGCCTATAGCGATGTCTGACCTGGTTGTTGGACTTGAAGAGTTAACTGCTATTCCGCACTCAGGCAATGAAGCTATTTTTAACCGGATCGCTAAAATGGATGTTCAGCCTAACACCAATAATATCTTCGTTCTAGATCTGAATGGCAAACTATATAATGTCCGGAATGGTAAACCGGTTGTTTATTTCGATATGCCAAAACTAAGACCGTCATTTATTCCACATCCGGGTTTAGCAACAGGTTTTGGCAGTTTTGCTTTTCATCCGGAATTTGCAAAGAACGGATTGCTGTATACTACGCATACTGAATTGCCTTCCGCCCAGCGCGCTGATTTCAGGTTTGAAGATTCTATAAAATCAACCGTACAATGGGTAGTTACCGAATGGAAAACAGATCATCCTGGGCAGGTTCCCTTTTCCGGAAAAAGCAGGGAGTTGTTCAGGGTGAATATGGTTACAGGTATTCATGGAATGCAGGAAATTACTTTTAATCCCTTGGCAAAACCAGGCCAAAAAGATTACGGTCTTTTATATATTGGCATTGGCGATGGCGGATGCGCTGAAAGCGGTTATCCCTTCCTGGCACATCATCTTAACCGGATATGGGGAACGATCCTGCGCATAGATCCCCGGGCAAATAATAGCGCCAATGGCCATTATGGTATTCCTGACGATAACCCATTCAGCAAATCGACCGATGGCTCAACTTTAAAAGAAATATATGCCTATGGCTTCCGTAACCCGCATCGCATTACCTGGAGCCAATCGGGTCAGATGATGGCCACCAATATCGGTCATGGAAATATTGAGTCTTTGAATTTTATTCTTCCTGCGCACGATTATGGATGGCCAATCAGGGAAGGTTCGTATGTAATTCATACCGAAGGCGACATGAATAAAGTGTATGCGCTTCCTGCCAATGACAGTATTTACAAAATAACTTATCCGGTTGCCGAATACGATCATGGCGAAGGAAATGCGATCTCAGGAGGATATGAATACTGGGGTTCTGCCGTGCCGGCATTAAAAGGAAAATATCTTTTCGGAGATATTTCTAAAGCGCGACTGTTTTATGTGGAGATGGCCGATCTGAAACTTGGCAGCCAGGCCCCAATAAAAGAGTGGCGTATTTCGCTTAACGGCAAAGATATCACGCTTTCGGAACTATGCGGTCGTGAACGACCAGACCTTCGCTTTGGCAGAGATGGCAAAGGGGAAATATACATCTTCACTAAGGCCGATGGCAAAGTATATAAGCTGGCTACTGCGGCGAAGCTTTAATATCTTTCTTATTGAATGGTGCAGGAAAGCGGTAGATCAGCGCCGGAAGAAGAAAGAGGGTAATACCAGGAAGGATGAAAAAGCGGCGGCGGGATCCGCTTATAATAAAGCGCGTGAAATTTACGATGCTATGATAAAAATATCCTCAGCAAACTAAGAATAACATAACAGCAGTATATTTTATACGCTGAAAAAGTAACTGCATAATAATTAAGTTTCATTATTTTTATAATGAAACGATCACGATGCCTCCATTGCCGGTTGATACAAAAGCTTATTTTTTACTGATTGCGGAAGGCGACAGAAACGCCTTTAAAGTGATTTTTGACCTCTATAAAGAATCATTCTATTCAGCGGCTTATAAAATGACACGCTCCGCCTATGCTTCGGAAGAAATTGTTCAGGAGGTTTTTATACTTCTCTGGACCAAACGCGCATTAGTGGCTAAAGCGGAAAACCCTTCCAAATATTTATTGTCTGTTTTATATAACTGCATCTATGCGCAATTCAATAAAATAGCGTCTGAAAATAAAATGAGGCGCGAAGTATTACAACAGGCTATAGAATGTGAAGATGTTTCTATGGAGTCGCTTCTTGAAGTAAAGGAGAATCGCATGCTGTGGGAAGAGGTCATCAGCCAGCTTCCGCCGCAACAGCAAATAGTGTATAAACTCAGTAAACAACAAGGCCTTAGCCGTAATGAAATTGCCAGCTCCCTGCATATTTCTCCTCATTCGGTTAAGAATCATCTGCAGGATGCCGTTAAGTCCATCCGTCTTTATTTCAGGGCTCGAAAAGAGCCGTCAACGATGATCCTGCTTTTCCTCATTCAGTTTTTGTAAATAAAATATTTTTTACGCCAGGTAGTACAATTCTCTTCTTCGATCTATCCATAGCTTAATAAACAGTAAAGGATTTTCTTTACCACGAATTTTATGACTATGCCCATTCCCCAGGAGAGAATAGCGATATTGTTGCAACTGTATTCCGGCAGAAAGACTTCTTCGGAAGAAGAGATGGAATTATTTGACTGGCTGGAAAGCAACCATTTTCAACACCCTTTTGAACAGCATATCCAGCTACTTGTTGAACACTACAATGGGAAAGAGCCTGTTCCTGCCGTGGATTGGGATGTGGTGTATAATAATATATTAATGCATGCCGGTGAAGAAATTCCCGCCCCGGTCATTCAAAGAAGATTGTGGCCCAAAGTTGCTGTTGCAGCGGCTGTTGCTGTTGTGATCAGCGCTGTTTCAGTATATTTTTTATCTTCTACATCCATTAAGTCGTTGCCTATTGTGCGCCTGGCGCCTGCGTCACAGAGCCCAGGGGATGTGCCTCCTGGTATGAATGGAGCCGTGCTAACGCTTTCCAGCGGCAAAAAAATTTTACTGGATAGCGCTTCCAACGGAGCGCTGGCCAAAGAAGGAAGCATAACCTTGGTGAACAAGGACGGACGGCTGGTATATGACCGTCAGAACTTATCTGAACAACAGGAGATTTCGTATAATACCATGACCACTGCAAAGGGACGCCAGTACCAGTTACAACTGGCCGATGGAAGCAGGGTATGGCTTAATGCCGCTTCTTCTATTACTTATCCTACAACTTTTGCAGGAAAAGAAAGAAGGGTTACGATAACCGGCGAAGCTTATTTTGAAATAGCCCACGATGCTTCCAAACCTTTTAAAGTTACCGCTAATGGAATGGATATACAGGTGCTGGGTACTCATTTTAATGTAAACTTATACGACGATGAAGCGCTTACACGCACCACGCTGATAGAAGGCAGCGTAAAACTCACAAAGAATAATGCTTCAGTCGTATTAACGCCCGGACAGCAGGCGCAGGTAAATAACAAGGGAGAGATCAAGCTTACAAATGACGTATCCATCGATGAAGTGATCGCCTGGAAAAATGGCTTTTTCATAATGAAAAAAGCTGATATCGGAAGTATTATGCGGCAGGTGGCCAGGTGGTACGATATAAGCGTCGTTTACCAGGATGGCATTCCTGCCGGACGCATATCCGGCGATATTTCACGAAGTATGAATTTGTCAAAACTGATGGAAGTTTTTGAACTGAGCGGGATACATCTTGCTATTGATGATAAAAAAGTTATTGTTAAGCCTTAACCGATCTATGAATTGCGCAATAATTATTAAACGGATAATCATTTCAACCTGGCCAGCCGCTTAAGATAAGAAGCGGTTTTTCCAACGGTGCGCCAATGAAAAACCGGAAATGTTCTAGCATTTCCGGCGTGTATTCAGGCGTTTCCAAACACAATCGTTCAACGGACTGCTTATTGTTCACCTAAACAAAATGAAGTTATGCATTTTATGGACATCGTCGGCCAAAGCATGAGCAATGGCGACGTTTTAACCAAAACTCAACGACTGCCTTTAACTATTAATGCCGCCGCAAGTAAAACCGTCGGCAAGTTAGGACAGATGAAAAAAACGCTGCTAATCATGAAGTTTACAGCAATCTTTTTACTAGCTGCTTGTCTCCAGGTTAGCGCCAGAGGATTTGGCCAGCGTATATCGCTGGTTACT
>JBDTVL010000067.1:0-8413 GCA_040007215.1 Flavitalea sp. | reverse complement strand
CCGTTTACCAACAGAAGCTGAATGGGAATATGCCGCAATGGCTTTAGTAGGTCAGAACCCACAGGTTAGCCGTAAGGAAGGCAAACGCGGTGAAGAGCTGATCACTAACAAACAGGTATATTCCTGGAGCCAGAATGCCAATGGCCTGCGTGATACGCGTCGCGGAAGCTGGCAGGGAACTTTCCTGGCCAACTTTAAAAGAGGAAGCGGCGATAACATGGGCGTTGCCGGCGGGTTGAATGATCGTGCCGTATATACCGCTCCAGTAACTTCTTTCTATCCGAATTCATTTGGTTTATATAATATGTCAGGAAATGTTAACGAGTGGGTAGCGGATGTGTATCGTCCTTTATCGCTGGTGGATGTTGATGATGTATCGCCTTTCCGCGGTAACCATTTCGAAAAAGATTACCGTAACAAGGAAGGTGAATATGAAAAAGACAGCCTCGGACAGGTGAAGAAATTATATGTGACCGACGAAGAAAGCAGCAAACGCCGTAACTATCAGAAAGGAAACGTGATCAATTATCTTGATGGCGATTCATTGACTGCCGGCGTAAGTTACGATTCAACTGCAGGTCGCGGATATGGCATCACCACGCTGATCAGCGATAAATCGAGAGTGATCAAAGGCGGAAGCTGGAATGATCGGCCTTATTGGTTATCGCCCGGAACACGTCGTTTCATGGAAGAAGATCAGGCCAGCAGCACTGTAGGTTTTCGTTGCGCTATGGACCGTCTCGGCAGTCCTGAAGGAAACGGAAGAAAAACGGGTATCAATTACAAAGTCAGGAGGCAAAATACCAGGAAGAAATAAACATACTGATCATATACTTAAAAGGCCATCCCTCAAGGATGGCTTTTTTTATGCCCAATTCAATTATTTTTGAGCTATGAACATAGTTGAGCTGTACGAAATCTATACATTATATCCTTCCGTACAAACGGATACCCGTAAACTAAAAAAAGGCGACCTGTTCTTTGCGCTCAAAGGACCCAATTTCAATGCCAATGCCTTTGCAGAAACAGCCCTCGCTAACGGCGCCGAGTATGCGATCATTGACGATGCGGCCTATGCGCATCTGGCCAGGACCATACTCGTAGAAGATACGCTGCAAACGCTGCAGGCGCTGGCGCTGTATCATCGAAACCAGTTCAACATCCCCTTTATTGCTATTACGGGCAGCAATGGAAAAACGACCACCAAGGAACTTATTCACGCGGCGCTATCCGCCGTCTACATTACCTATACCACAGAAGGCAACCTGAATAACCATATCGGCGTGCCGCTGACCATTCTGCGTATCCGGAAAGACGCGCAGATGGCTATTATAGAAATGGGCGCCAACCACCTGGGAGAAATAGCCGGCTACTGCGCTTATACCTTACCGACACATGGACTTATCACCAACTGCGGCAAGGCGCACCTGGAAGGTTTTGGCAGTTATGAGAATATAAAAAAAGGTAAGGGCGAATTGTACGACCACCTCAGGAATAACCAGGGAACCGCTTTTGCCATGTGGGATTATGATTACCTGCGCGACATGATCAAGGGGATAGCCCAGGTGGTGACCTATGGAACCAGGGATGCCGATACCGAAGGAGATGTATTGTCCAGCGAACCCTTTTTACAGGTGCGCATAGGCAAGGGAGATAGTTCCTACACCATCAATACGCAGTTGGTGGGTTCTTATAATCTTCCCAATATACTGGCCGCCGTAGCGTTGGGACAATATTTTAAGGTACCCGAACTGCAGGTCGTTTCGGCTATTCAAGCTTATGCCCCCTCCAATAGCCGGTCGCAACTGGTCGAAAAAAATGGCAATACCATTATTCTCGACGCTTATAATGCCAACCCATCCAGTATGAAAGCCGCTATAGAAAACTTTGAACAGCTATCGGCCGGCGACAAAATTCTTGCCTTAGGCGCTATGGCAGAACTGGGCGAAGAAAGTCTTGAAGAACATAAAAATATTATCCGTCTTATTCAGCAATCGTCCTGGAAAGAAGTTATCCTGGTAGGCGGTGATTTCCTGAAATTATCCTCTCCTTTTAAAACTTTTGAAAACGCTGTTGAAGCAGGCAAATGGCTTAGATCACAGGCATTTACACATGCTCATATACTGGTAAAAGGCTCCAGGAGCATGCAGATGGAGAAAGTTATCGAATAGGGTATTGGAAATGCTGAACAACTTGCTTACTTTGGCATCCCGGATACTAACCCGCGCCTATCCAATCTTCTAAGAGCGCTGCCATCATTCCGATAAATCATTCCTTTAAGAGCCGCTGTTGTTTTTTATCCATCAACCTCCTGATGATCTATTCCGCTGCTATGACTATAAAAAATATTGCTCTGTTTGTCGCTGTATCGTTGCTTTCTTTACATGGTTGGTCGCAGTCGGGTTGTACAGATGTAAACGCAAATAATTTTAATGCGGCGGCTGTTGTGAATGATGGAAGTTGCACATATGCTACTACAAATATTCCTCTTTCCAATGCCAAAACTTTGTCGGGTACGCTGGATGAAACTTCCGGGCTGATCTTTACCGGAGGGAAATTATGGACGATGAATGATAGCGGAGGGCCCAACCAGATTTTCAGGCTCGATTCTGCTACAGGCGCTATTTTGCAAACCGTTACAGTAACCAATGCCACTAATGTTGACTGGGAAGATCTTGCGGCAGATGACAATTATATTTATATCGGCGACTTCGGCAATAACGCTCATGGCAACCGCACTAATCTCAGGATCTACCGGGTAGCCAAAACCGATATCGGAACAGGCGCTACTGCTAATGTTACTGCGGGGATCATCAACTTCAGCTACCAGGACCAGTCCGTTTTAACTGATGCAGGAAACAATAATACCAATTATGACTGCGAAGCTTTTTTGGTAAAAGATAATGTGCTCCATTTATTTTCGAAAGACTGGGTTGATGCCAAAACCAGGCATTACACGCTGGTCAATACTCCTGGAACGCAGGTAGCTGTACCTGTCGAAACATTAAATGTAAGTGGATTGATCACAGGGGTAGATATCTCCGCGCATAACGATATTGTATTGCTGGGCTATACTACTAATAAATTAAGCATCTTCATGTACCTCCTGTACGATTATGCCGGCGATAATTTCTTTAGCGGCAACAAGCGTAAGTTCGGGATGGGAAGCACTTTATCATTCGGGCAGACCGAAGGCATTACTTTTATCAACAAGAGCCAGGGATTTATTTCCAATGAACGGATCAACAGCAATCCGTTTTTTGTTTCGCCTATGGTACAATCTTTTTCCCTAACCTCATTCCTGGCCCTTCCCGTAAAGATGACCAGTTTCAGGGCTGAGTATAAAGATCCTGAAGTACAGCTTACCTGGCAAACCGCCTCGGAAATGAACAGCGATTTTTTTTCCATTGAACATTCTTTGGATGCCATTCATTTTAAAGAGATCGGCAGAAAATCATCCGCAGGCAATTCCAACTCGGTCATCGATTATCATTTCAGCGACTGGCAACCTGCCGATGGCATAAACTATTACCGCTTAAAGCAGGTAGACATAGACGGTAGCGCCGATCTGTCTGATATTAAAACAGTAAAAGTTAACCTCACTGCAGTTGGAAAACTCCGCGCCTATATTTCTGATTCAGGAAACAACAAGGTAATTATTGATAACGGTAAGACGATTGATTCTAAAACAACTTACCAGCTCATCAACATTAACGGAATGATCCTGAAAAAAGGCATATTGTCATCGCAAAAACAATCTGTTGATATCACCAGCTTTTCGAAAGGCCAATACATTGTTCGCCTCAGCGATGGAAGAAGCGTGCTGTTCTCCAAAAAATAAATATGCCTCCATTAAACTGAGGCGATGAATCAGGCCTTTTTACTTTCCTTTTCCCAGCGCAACAACAACAGGTTGCCCGATTTTCGACTTGTATAATTTACCATTGACTTCCACCGTAAAGTCAACCAGGTTGGCCGAAATATTAATAATACTTCCCCTGATCTTAAATCCTTTCAGGCTTACCGAAGGAGAAAAAGACGGCGTATGCGGGTTGACGGTAATATTTCCTTCTACATCTATCTTCACCCCAAAAATTCCATAGATAATACTCTGCGCGCCCGCCGTAGCGTCGAATGCGCTTTGCAGCGGCGTATCGAAACGGTAACCGATAAAATTAGCTACATGAGAGTCGCCCCAGTAAGGCAAACGTTCCGCCAGCCACAGGTGGCGCTGTATCAGGTCATCGGCGGCTTTCTGGTAACCGGTATTCCATAGTTGCTGCGCGATCATGGAAGGGAAAGCCACATAACTTCCTCCTCCCCCATGATCAATATCCACCTGGTCGAAAGCGCGGTCGATCTTGGATATGCTGTGTATGCCATAATCGCTCAGAAATTCTTTAGTGTTCAGGTGCGACACCATGCCTTCTCGCTGTTCCTGGTCCAGCACCGGACTGGCCATCAGCATGTACATGATGTTGGTCCATCGCAGGTCTTTTTTACCATTGATATCAAAATAAAACCATTTGTCTTTCGCGCTCCACAAGCTGTCCTTCAAAATTTTTTTCAGCCCTTCTGCGCGTTGCGGTAAATAGGCCACAGGCGAACCCGCCATTTGCGTCAGTTCATAAACGCGTATATAACTCAGGTATCTCCGTCCATTGAGATCGGGCATGATGCCATGATAAGGATATTTCCTGCGAAGTTCAAGATGGTGTTCTCCTTCTTCAGTATAATCGACCAGGTTTACCGGTTTGCCGGCGCCGTTATCGCCAAACATCGCATTCTTAATAGCATGATCGAGGATCGTGGTATCGCTTACTTTTTCCTGCAGGAATGCAATATCACCTGTATTCATCACGTAGAAGTAGATCAGCTCGATCATCTTATCCTGGTTAACGGGGTACCAGGGGCCATCCGCATTTCCGGTCATAGGATCGAAAAGGAAATGTTTCGTGATATCCAGTTTCAGGAAATGTTTGATATGTTCTTTAGAAGCTTTAGGATCGTAAAGCGGAAGCAGCTCGGAGGGAATACCAAAATCCCACAGGTAGTTGGCCACGCAGCCCCCGATCACGGAGCCGGTGCCATAATAGGGATGAAGAAAAAATTCCGGTACATCCCATTTGTTAATGAGCAGATGCAGCAAAGATTTGTTGTAATAAGCCTCCAGGCGTTTATCGCTTGCCGTGAATGTTGGTAATTTGGCGAACATATCCGTCAGTTGCGCGGTATAATCTTTGCGTGCATCGGCGATCACTTTCTGAGGATCTTTCAATAGCTGCGCACATACTGCTTCGGGCTGCTCTTTATCAGCGCCTATAGCCAGCGCAATGTGATAAGTTTTGCTGGTGCCCGCTGCAAGCGTAATACGTGTATCCCAATGATAGGCCAGGTCGAACCATGAGAGACCTGGTATATCTGTACCGATTACGATCGCTCCAGCGTCGTTGGCTTTAACCAGGCGATTGGCAGTGGCTACCGCAACAGCAGTCTTGGTGGCTTCGGGGCGGGCAAAATTCCAACTTGGCACATAATCGAACCCTCCTTTTACATTTACCTGAATGGGTATTATTTTATTCTCTTTCGTTTTATTTTCCAGCGTGATCGTGATCAGCGTTGCCCGTTGGCCGGAAGCCAGTACGGTAGACGTGGATGCATTAACGCCATGCAGCGTTCCATGCCGCTTCACTTCAATAGGATACCACTTGTAGCCTTTCGAAGCTATCTTTTCTCCAAAGAACCTGACTTCCATCAGGAAATCAGAACTCGCAAAAGGAGGTGCGTACAAACCTGAAATGCCGGCCACATCGAGATAATTGACCCTTTCTGTAAGATGGCCGTTGATGATCCCAAAATCATCTTCTTCCAGGATATTATGTTCGTTATCGATCGAAAATTTTTCGAGGATGGGCGACTGTGCGGACGAGGGCTTAGGGAGTAGCATAAGCAGCGCTAAGGTTCCTGCAAGTAATATCTTAAAGCCAGGAATATGCTTTTGCAGGAAAAAGACGTACTGTTTTTCCTTACGGTCTGGTAACGCTGACTGGAATTTCATTATTAATGGTTTGATCATCTCGTAAGTTCTTTAGTTACTGTTTATATTAATTTCGGCGATACATTCTTAAAATTTTTTAAGCATGTATACCGCTCTGTTTTTATTCCGCTTTCTTTTCCCGATCTACCTGGCCAAAGACTTGATGATTGGCGAGCCGATCGGGGAATGATATGTTTTGTTGTCGATGGTAACGGTAAAGTTCTTCAGGTTTGCCGTAATATCTATAACGCTTCCTCTTATCTTAAGACCTTTCAAACTGATATCCGGGGAAAAGGACGGCGTATGCGGATTGACAATAATATCGCCATCCACCGTAACCTTCACCCCAAAAATTCCGAAGATGACACACTGGGCCCCAGCGCTGGCGTCGAAGGCGCTTTGAAGCGGCGTATCGGCGCGGTATCCAATAAAATTGGCCACTTGTGAATCACCCCAGTAAGGCAATCGTTCGGCCAGCCAGAGATGCCTTTTGAGCAGATCATCTGCCGCTGCCTGGTACCCTTCGTTGTAAAGCTGCTGTGCGATCATTGGTGGGAAAGCAACATAACTGCCGCCTCCTCCTACATCGATATCCACCTGGTCGTAGGCCGGATCTATCTTTGACAGGCTATGCATGCCATAGTCGCCTAAAAATTCTTTTTCATTCAGGTGACTGATCATTCCTTCTTTCTGTTCCTTATCCAGTACCGGACTATTGATCAGCATATACATCAGGTTCGGCCATCTCAAGTCTTTCTTACCGTCGATATCGAAACTGAACCATTTATCTTTCTCGCTCCACAAGCTGTCTTTCAGTATTTTCTTTAGCGCTTCAGCGCGTTTCGGCAGGTAGCCGGCAGGATTGCCTGCGAGCTGAGTGAGCTGGTAAGCCCTAATAAAGCTCAGGTAGCGTCTGCCGTTTAGATCGGGCATAATTCCGTGGTAAGGATATTTACGTCGCAATTCAAGATGATGTTCGCCCTCGATGCCATAATCGACCAGGGCCACGGGTTTATCGGTGCCTTCATTGCCGAACATGGCATTCTTAATGGCATGATCAAGGATGGTGGTGTCGTTCACTTTTTCTTTAAGGAAAGCCACATCGCCCGTATGCATCACGTAAAAATAGATCAGCTCAATGATTTTATCCTGGTTAACGGGATACCAGGGTCCGTTCGCCTCTCCTGTCATGGGATCAAAAAGGAAATGATTGGCGATATCTATTTTCAGGAACAACTTAATGTGCTCCTTTGACGCCTGTGGATCGTACAGGGGGAATATTTCATTGGGAATACCAAAGTCCCATAGATAGTTAGCCACGCAGCCGCCTACCACACCTCCCGTACTGTAGTACGGTTGTGTGATGAACTCTTTTACCTGCCATTTGTTCAGCAGGAAATGCAACAGCGATTTGTTGTAATACGCTTCCAGTTTTTTGTCACTAGCGGTAAAGACAGGAAGTTTGGTATACAGGTCCTCCAGGCTGGCCGTATAGCCCTGCCGAGCATCGGTTATTATTTTTTGCGGGTCGCTCAGTATCTCCTTGCATAGAGCAGCGGGCTTTTCCTTATCGCCCAGCGCCACTGCTATGTAATAGGTTTTAGTTGCGCCTGCGGAAAGTGTAATGCGCGTATCCCAATGGTAAGCAAGGTCGAACCATTCAAGACCAGGTATATCTGTGCCGACAACCACGGAGCCTGCATCATTTTCTTTTACCAGGGTATTGCCTTTTACAATCGCCGTAGCGGTTTTTACAGCGTTGGGCCTGGCAAAATCCCAATGTTGAACATAATCGAAACCTCCCTTGATATTGAGCTGAATGGGAACGGTTACTTTTGATTTAGCCGTGTTCTCCAGGGTTATGGCCAGCAAAGCGCCGCGCATGCCGTTGGCAAGTATAGTGATGGAAGAAAAACGGACGCCATGAAGCTGGCCGCTTCTGCGTACTTCCATGGGATACCACTTATAATTTTTGGTAGCGACCTTTTCTCCAAAAAAACGTATTTCCATCAGGAAGTCTGAGCTGGCATAGGGAGGCGCATACAAACCCGAAACAGTGGCGATATCCGTGTAGTTAACGCGGGTCGTCAGGTGTCCGTTGATAATGCCGAATGCGTCCTCCTCAACAATATTTCGCGATTCGTTGATGGAAAACTTTTCCAGTATTCCCGAACCCGCCTGCGCCATGGAAGTAATAGGCGCCAGGAGGGTTAACAGGCTACCGAATACGAATAAAATAATATTCCTGGTCAATGCATAATGCTGTGGGCCATTGGCGTTACGCGCGTATAATGGTGGGCATTTACTGTTTGACCGCCTCCTCATCTTATGGATTGTATTTATCGTTAAGAAATTAAGCATTGGCTCTTTAAGCGG
>JBDTVL010000066.1:0-8419 GCA_040007215.1 Flavitalea sp. | reverse complement strand
AGACAAGTTTGTAGGCAGTATCAATGCCAGGTACCGGACCATGAACTGGCAACCGGTTGTTTATTTCTACCGTTCCTTCCCGGTAGAAGAACTTTCGGCCCTGTTCGCAAAAGCAGAGATATGTCTGGTTACACCTATGAGAGATGGGATGAACCTGGTTTGTAAGGAATATGTAGCCAGCCGTCACAACGACGACGGAGTGCTTATCCTTAGTGAGATGGCCGGCGCATCAAAAGAACTGGCCGATGCGCTGATCGTTAACCCCAATAATATAGCCTCCATCACCAGCGCTATAGAAGAAGCGCTGGACATGCCTTTGGAAGAACAAAAAAGGCGGATGAAACTGATGAAAGAAATCGTTATGAAGTTCAATGTAACGCATTGGGTGAAAATATTCATGAGCCGTCTTAAAGAAGTTAAGCAGATGCAGCTTTCGATGTTTGCAAAGCGCATAAGCGAAACCGTTAAAAGCAATATCAAACATATATATAAAGATTCTACGAACAGGCTCATTTTTCTCGATTACGATGGCACCCTGGTTGGATTCAGTACCAATATTGAAATGGCCGCTCCTGACGAAGAATTATTTAGCCTGTTAAAGCAATTATCCGCCGACCCTGCCAACAGGGTGGTTATTGTAAGCGGCAGGGATCCTAAATTCCTGGAAAAATGGTTTGGAACGCTCAATATTGATATGATCTCCGAGCATGGCGCCTGGTCGAAGGTCAGATTTGGTGAATGGCTAAGCGTTACGGGTCTTAATGCCCAATGGAAAAAAGAATTATATACAGTAATGGAAAGTTTTACTGACCGGACTGCGGGTTCTTTTATCGAGGAAAAGGATTATTCGCTGGTTTGGCATTTCCGTAAAGTGGAAGAAAGTCTTGGCGAGTTAAGAAGTAATGAACTGATGAGCACTTTACGTTACCTGGCAGAAGATAAGGGTTTGCAAATACTGCCGGGCAATAAGGTGGTGGAAGTTAAAAATGTGGAGATCAATAAGGGCAAGGCAGCGTTGAATTTTCTCCAGGATGGGCAACATGATTTTATCATGGCCATAGGAGATGATTATACTGATGAAGACATATTTAAAGCGCTGCCTTCCTCAGCGGTATCTATAAAAGTAGGCAGCCAGGTTTCTGCGGCCAGGTACTTCATTGGTGATTATCGCGGCGTTCGTGGATTCCTGAAAGACCTGGCGGCAAACAATTCTTTTATTCAGAAACCGAAGGCAAATGTCTAAAGAAAAATTGGTTTATCCAGTTTCATAGCAATTCGGAAAGCTGCATTCATTAATCCTACATGACTGTAAGCCTGGGGAAAATTACCCCACTGGCTGCCGGTATTTTCATCAACATCTTCACTGAACAGCAACAGGTGATTGGCATATTGCAGCAGGTTTTCAAATTCTCTAACGGCATCGTCTATACGTCCCACGCAGGCAAGCGCTTCCACATACCAGAAAGCGCAGATCAGGAAAGTGGTTTTTGGTTTTCCGAAGTCATCGGCATGCAGATAGCGATAGAAAAGACCTTTCGGCGTTTTTAATTCTTTCTCCAGAGCTATAAGATGATCCTTTGCCCTGTCGGAGGCAGGATCGAGATAATTCATCATGATCAGTTGTAATGTGCTGGCATCAAGATGAGGACTGCCTGCTGCATTGGTATATACCTTACGTACTGGATCATAGCAGCTTTCAATATGCGCAATAGCCTGTTCTTTTAAAGAAGCAGCTTTCTTCGACAATGTTTCATCGCCTATATTGTTGGCCATTTTTTCTGCAGCGCAGCATCCCGCCCACTGAAAAAGATTGCTGTAACAATGTATATTAGCAAAATTCCGGAACTCCCAGATGCCTGCGTCTTTTTCATCAATGGTCAGTTCAATTTTTGATAATACCGATTCTATCCATCTGGCAGAATCTTTACGTTCTTTAAAAATAAAACGGTGATCGGTATATAATGGCAATAATGAAATTAGCACCTGTCCGTAAATATCATTCTGAATATGTTCATAAGCCTGGTTTCCTATTCGCACCGGTTGGTTTCCGAGGTAACCGTCGAGGTGAGGAAGTATATGCTCGGTAAGCGTTTTGGCTCCGGTGATTCCATACAGCGGTTGATACCTGGTTTCTTCCGAGAAAGCTATATCGGTTACATAATGAAAATATCTTTCCATTTCTTCGAAATGACCTATATGGTTAAGCGAAGTGATCACATAATAAGTATCCCTGAGCCAGCAAAATCGATAGTCCCAGTTACGGCCGCTTCCCATGAATTCCGGTAAGCTGGTCGTACTTGCCGCAATAATGGCCCCTGTATCTTCAAACTGATGAATCTTCAGCGTTAACGCCGAGCGTATAATGAATGGCTGGTGAAAAGCTACTATGGAGGATTGCCTGATCCAGTTGCGCCAGTAGAAAGAAGTTTCTCTCAGGAAACGTTCGGACGTACTTTCCAGCGGCGCTTCCAGTGGCGCACCATAAGTAAGCAGCAGATATCTTGTTTCATTCAGAACAAAATAATGCTGATCGGTAATGTAGCTGATCGGGATATTGGTGGTGAGCCTTATCTTATCTTCTGTTCCGGGGTATTCAATATGATTACTTCCCAAAACTGGCGATAAACGAATGGCGCCATATTCATATACGGGCTTGCACATTACGCGAACCCGTGGCAGACCATCGAGCGGTTCTATTTTTCGGATAAGCATCAACGGTTTAAAATTCCTCTCGAACTGGTGAAACCGTGGCGCGAAATCAGTAACCCGGTATCTGCCTTCCGCACTGGAGATCTCGGTGCAGAGTATATTGGTGTTTTCGAGGTAATACTGATGGGAAGTAAATTCTCCGGAAGGAAGTATGGAAAACTCGCCCCCTTTTTCCTTATCCAGCAGGCCGCCAAATATAAAGGAGCTGTCAAACCTCGGCCAGCATAGCCAGGATATATTGGTATTGATGCTGACATGCGCCAGATAAGAACAGTTTCCGATCAGACCTGCCTGGTAAGTGTGTTTTTCCATTCTTATAATTATTTATCGCCTGTTAGCGCTGTATCATTACATCAAAAGCTATTCCACCTGTTAACCTTTCCGGATTATATCATCGATTCACTGAGGAAATTAGGAATAACATGCGAATAGGTCCATAATATTTTGTCGGGATCATTGAGCTGATCGATCATGGATTGCCATTTCTCAAGACCGTAACTCTCTGTTACCATCTCTTTTTTATCCTCGCGCAGCAGGTACATGGTCATACCGATGGCATCAGCTTCGGGATGGAACTGCGTTCCTACCATATAATCGTTGAATCGTACAGCCATAATGGCCCTTTCGAGAGGAATATGCGGCCGCTCTTTTTCTATAGCCAGGATAGCTGCGCCCATTTTTTCTAATTGCGCATAGTCGGCTCCGATAACCTGGAAATTCCGACTGTCCACCGCATAAAAGGGGTCATTTAATTCTTTAAATATCGGTTCATCCTTTCCGTTATCTATAAAATGAACGGGAAAAACGCCAAAGGCGGTTGATTTTCTTTTGGTCACCCGGCCCACCCGGAAATAAATACAGGCCAGTTGAAAAGAATGGCAGACAAAAAGAACATGTTTTTTATCGCTGCGCCGACTGTTATTGTTAAACTTCTCCACCTGGCTGATCCAGTTAAAATAGAGCTTCTCCCAATCACTTCCTGCGCTGTCAAGTGGCGATCCTGGTCCTCCGCTGGAAATATAAAGATCATAATCTAAACCCGGGAGGTTAAGATCAGTTCTCACTTCATATTCATCGCAAATAATTTTTAACTGGCGCTTTTCGCCGAATTGCCTGATAAGGTCGCGTATGCAACGCATACCTTCATTTGGAACGCCTTCATAGAGGTCAAGAAGAGCTACCCTGATCACTTTATTGCCTGCTGCATCCATACTGCAAATTTACGGAATTACCCTGTTTACGCGCTGGCGGCATATACAGTTGTGACTTACATTAGCTTTTGATGCCTTCTGATTATTTAGGCATCGCTTTCAACATCTCTTCGGCTACAAACTGGTTTCCTTTCTCGTTAAGATGAACACGGTCGGTAGTGAGAATGCCCGATTCCTTATTGGCGGGGTTATTGGCGAGGTTATAGGCCAGGAATGCTTTTCTCAAATCAACCAGGCCGCAATTATTTTTGGCGGCTATATTGCGGATTATTGTTGAATAACTATTGAGGTCGCCATCCTGCGCATTGCTGAAATCTGTTTTTTCACCAATGGCGGCGGGCGTGCAAATGACCACCTTTATATTTTTTGCCTGTAGTTTTTTAATTATAGCGGTATAGAATTTCTCAAATTTATCCGGATCTGTTCCTGTGCCAAAAGAAGATTTATGCCATACATCATTAACGCCTACCCAGATGAAAACAATATCCGGGTTTTTTGCCAGCACATCTTCCTCCATCCTTAAATACAGGTCGTATACTTTATTGCCGCCAATGCCTGCGCCAAGTATTTCATAGGCGCCTTTCTGTTGTTGCTCCAGTATATCCCTGAGCCTGGAAATGTACCCTCCCGGCTCAACGCCTGCCTGCGTGATGGAGTCGCCAAAAAATATGACCTTTTGTTTTTTCTGAATTCCGGTAAATGCCATTAATGAAAAAATTAATAAAAAAAGGCAAAGTCGTTTCATATTGCAACGGGTTAAAATTTATTAAAGTTATGACAAGCTTCATGATGTTCAGACGCCATGAAGGAACTGCGAATGAACATAATCCACTACGCTCACCAGGCTTCCTGTTTCTTCAAACACTTTTAACTGCCTGTCGGCGCCGGTGCCGTTTTCAAGTATCTTGCTGATATAGTTTATGGCCTGCCGGCTACCCAGATCGTCAACGACATCATCCACAAAAGCCAGCAATTCGGTGATCAGCGCTCTTGCGCTTACTTCCTCTTCCTTTCCAAAATCAATCAGCCGTCCATCTATACCATAACGGCTGGCACGCCACTTATTTTCATTGATCAAAGCCCTGCTATACTGGATAAAGTTCAGGTTCCGGGAATGTAACTGGTGTATTTTGGCGCAAATGGCCTGGAAAAGAGCGGCAATAGCGATAGTTTCGGACACAGTCATGGGCACATCGCAGATACGGAATTCCACAGTATTGAAAAAAGGATGAACCCGGAGATCCCACCAGATCTTCTTTCCATTATCGATGCAATTGGTTTTCACCAGCAGTTTAATATAGTTATCGTAAGCTTCGATGCTTTCAAAAGTTTCGGGTATACCTGTGCGAGGGAACTTGTCGAATACTTTTGTCCGGTAAGATTTATAACCCGTATACCGCCCTTCCCAGAAAGGCGAATTGGCGCTCAGCGCATACACATGAGGAAGAAAATACCTGGTAGAATTGGCGATATGGTTGGCCATATCCCTGCTTTCCATACCTACATGCACATGTAATCCGAAAATAAGATTGCTCCTTGCCGCTTCCTGTAATTCATTCACGATATCCTTATACCGGTCATTGTCGGTGATCAACTGGCTTTCCCAGCGACTGAAAGGATGCGTTCCCGAAGCGCCTATCCAGAGACCCATGCTATCGGCTATAGAAGAAATGGTTTTTCTCAACGTGGCCACATCATTATAAGCTTCATCTACATTCTGGCATATATCTGTACCTACTTCAATCACTGCCTGGTGCAATTCTGCTTTTACCTTGTCTTTTATAACTTTTTGTCCTTCAGTAAAAATCTTGTGATCGTGGCTCTTTAGATCCCGCGTTTCAGGATCAAGAACCATATATTCTTCCTCAATGCCAATAGTGAACAGTTTATTGTTGGAATTTCCCATTAAATAGATATGGTTTTTTGTTTACGGGCGGTAGATTTGATCTTATACAATCGGTTGTTTTAAAACGGCCCTGTTAATAAATGCCCCCCAGGTAAGATTGTCTCTCCCTGTTTCCTGCAACAAAGCGCGTTCAATGGCATAATTGGCGCTCGTTTCCACTACCCATTCAAAGTTTTCCTCTCCAACGCTTGATCTCTCCGCATCGGGAGCCGGATTGCAGAAATCAATCGCATAAGGAATGCCATCTCTCATGGCCAGTTCAACAGTATTGAAATCGTAACCAAGATAATTATTAAGCCGTAAAACGATTTCTTCCATCTCCTGTAATTTGTCCACACCGGGATGGAAATCGTGGTTATACCTCAGATGATGAGGGTTACGGGGTTCGTAGGACATGATGCGCACGTATTTGCCGCCTATGCAATAGCACCGGTAGTACTCATCAAAGATGATCTCTTCCTGCAACAGCATCACCAATTGCCCGGTTTCTTTATGTTTATAAAAGAAATCATCAATATCTGAAATTTTATATACGTTCTTCCAGCCTCCTCCGGAAAACGGTTTCATATAGGCAGGGAAACCTACATAATTGAATATGCCCTCCCAGTCCATCGGGTAACAAAGATTGCTGAAAGAGGCATCGGTGGTATCGGGTGGAATTTCTCTTGAAGGAATGATAGCGGTTTTCGGAACAGGTATACCCAGCTTAACAGCCAGCGAGTTGTTGAAGAATTTTTCATCAGCGCTCCACCAGAAGGGATTATTGATCACTGCTGTTCCGCAGATTGCCGCATTTTTCAGGAATGCCCGGTAAAAAGGAACGTCCTGCGAGATCCGGTCTACAATCACTGAATATTCATCGGCCTCTCCCTGGATCACTTTATTTATGCTGACCGGCTCCGCAACTATCCCTTCCACCTGTTTGCTGTTAACCCGCTCAATAAAGGCCAGAGGGAAACTTCTTTCCTGGCCGAACAGCATACCAATCTTTTTCATAATTCACAATGGAGATTAAAAGGAATGAAATTTGAAGTACCGCGCGGTTAACCAAATTTATTGGAACAACGTTGAATAAAAAAATTGAATATTGCATTTTCCGGCTCCCTGAATGTAACCATTTTAAGCGTCGCATGTAAGCAATGGAAAATGATCGGATGATTGAAGTAATAATAGAAAAGATTGAACTGGAATCGGCATTGCTGGGAAGAACAGTGCAGATAGATATTTACCGTTGCAGCGATAAGCCTCTATCCGGAGAAAGTTCATTGGCGCTGATCAATGACGGGCAGGACCTCGTAACCATGGGCTTTGATATAATCCTGCAGGAGTTTTTTTATGGGAAGAAAACAAAACCCCTGATGGTTGCAGGCATACACGGCGGGGCCGGCAGAATGCACGAATTTGGGGTAGCCAGCGGTCCGGATTACCTTGGACGGGGAGCAGGAGCTGTGTTGTATGAACAATTCCTTGTATTGGAAGCCCTGCCTTGTATACATAAACATTTTAACAGCATCCGGTTTATAGAAACCGCTATTGCCGGTTTTTCTCTTGGCGGACTCACTGCTTTCGATACGGCATGGAATCATCCTGAAATATTTTCCCGGGTTGGCGTGTTCTCCGGATCGTTATGGTGGCGATCGAAAAACAAAGACGATAAAGATTACCACCAGGATATTCACCGTATGGCGCATCGCCAGGTTAGGCAAGGCAGTTTTCATCCTGGCATGAAATTTTTTTTCCAGTGCGGCGAACAGGATGAAAAGGCAGACCGAAACAGGAATGGGGTTATTGATTCTATCGACGATACGATTGACCTGATGCGTGAATTGTTGAAAAAAGGATATAGGGAAGGTCCTGATATCCTGTACCGCCAATTGCCGGATGGGAAGCATAATATAGAAGCATGGGCTAAATCACTTCCTTTTTTTCTTCAATGGGGATGGGATAAATAAAATTACAAGACTCTATCGTTACTTTAAATAAATTATATTAAGTCTTAACAATCACTACTTTGTAAAATTTATATTAATTTATACTTAAACCGAAAATGAAGGTCGGCATTTTCTCTTTTCTTAAACATCTGTTCTCCTTTAAAACAGAAAGATCACTTAAAACGTTAATACTATAGCCTCAGGAAGGAAGCTCCTTTTTAACACCTGGTTATAAGTAACTTTGCAAAAAATCAATTCATGCTCGACACTATAAAAAGCGCTATAGAAGATATTAAAGCGGGAAAGCTGGTTATTGTTGTTGATGATGAAGACCGCGAGAATGAAGGCGATTTCATTACTGCCGCTGAGAATATTACACCGGAAGTGATCAATTTCATGAGCAAATACGGTCGCGGGTTGATCTGCGTTCCGCTTATAGAAGACCGCTGCGATGAATTGAAGCTGGACCTGATGGTGAATAACAATACAGCCCTCCATGAAACTGCTTTTACGGTTTCCGTTGATCTGCTGGGACATGGGTGTACCACGGGTATTTCTGCCCATGACAGGGCAAAAACTATCCGGGCCCTCGTTGACAAAGCTACCAGGCCCGAAGATCTCGGAAGGCCGGGGCATATTTTTCCGCTGAAAGCAAAAAAGGG